>JALFQD010000150.1 GCA_022785265.1 Clostridium sp.
TATGAGGTAATAAAAGATGAAAGCATGAAATTTGAAACAATAAATCTATTTAAAGAAGATGAAGAATTATATAAGACAGATTTAGAGTATCAAATTATAAGAAAAAATCTTATGTATATGCCTTATGATAATCGAAAAATATTAGTATTTAAAGATAATCGTGAAAAGTCAGGAAGAAATAGCAATATTTATAATGATTTCTTTTTTAGTTCTTGCTATGATGAAATATTAAAATTAGTTCTTAATGGTAAATCAAAAAGCCTTACAGAGGCACTTGAGGAAGGAATAGAGCTAATAAATGAATATAATGAAAATTCCGATTGTAAAGATATAAATGCAGAGGATTTTAAATGCTGGTTTTTTAGATTTATAAAGAAAAGTGGAAAGTTATTAAGTAAATTTGAAACATCATATAATTTAAATGATGAAGAAAAGGAATTAGTGAATATTGCCTATGAAAATAGCTTATATTTACATAAAACTTTATCTGTAGGTACTTTTATTAAATTAAATAGATTTGATTTTATAAAACCAAAGGGATTAAAAGTAGATGCAGATGCTAAAATTAATAAAGATAAGAGCTACATATCTTTAACTGATAAAGGAAGATTATATGATAGTTTTATTGAAAGACTAGGAAATGAAAAAATAATAAAATTAGCAAAAGAATTAGTAAAGAAAGATATATTCATAGAAGAAAATGACTTATTTTATTTAAATCCTAAAAATATAAAAATATCAAATGAAAAAAGTAATTATAATAGCATTAGTGAGATTTTAGAAAATATTAAATTTAAAGCTGGAGTACATACCTCTGAGGTCAATAGAGAAGAAAGAAAAAAATATGAAAAAGATTTTCAACAAGGCAAATTAAATTTACTCTTTGCTACACCAACTTTAGAAATGGGAATTGATATAGGAAACTTATCTTTTGTTTATATGTTAGGGGTTCCACCTATCTCCTCAAACTATTGTCAACGTGCAGGACGTGCGGGAAGAAAAAATGATAAATTTGCTGCAATAATTACCATATGTTCTGAAAGCAATAGTCATGATTGGTATTATTTTCATAATCCAAAAGAAATAATTGAAGGAACTATTAATCCACCAAGATTTAAATTAAACAACAAGATGGTTTTAAATAAACATGTAAATACTATTATATATAAAAATTCAAAAATATTGCCATTAAAAGAAACTTGCGAGAAAGTGTTTAATTGTAAAATTGATATAAATGAACATATAAGGCTTTTAAAAGCAAAGCTTGCAAAGAAAAAAACAGGAGATTGTTATACAAATGCTATTTATCCAGATTATAATTTTAGTTCTGAAGTTGTAACTTTATATAATAAAACTGATGAAATTTTAGCAACTAGAGAATTAGATATAGGATATAAAACATTAAATATTAAAAGCTATATGTTTATAGGAAACAAACATTACTATTTAAAACCTAAAGAAGATAAAAGCTTTATAAGTATGCAAGGAGAAAAGGTTATTGATATTCAAAACATTTTATGTGAAGAAGATTTAAATTATATGCAAGTTAAAAGAGTAACAAATATTAAGAACTGTTTTTTAAATGTAAAGGCAAATAAAAAACTAGAACCTAGTATTAAGAAAGGTCCAATAGAAGTATATTATATACCAGATGGAATTATTGAATATATTGCTAAATATAAAGAAGAAATATTTGGATATACATTAAAAACAAATATTATATTATTTAAGTTCCATAATAATATTTTAAATAAAAAGCAAACAGTAAGTTTATTAGCTTTGCTACATAAATCTATTATGAAAGAATTTGGTCTTGATTCTTCAGAACTTGCATTAATTGCTGACGAAGCAATAAAAACAGATTTTATTGCTAATGAAGAAAGTAGTAATTGTAGTTATGGAATTATGTATGATAAAAATGCTAATGGAAACTTTGATTTAGAAGTTATACTAAATGCTATAAAGAAAAATACTAATAACTTTTTAGATAATACTTATGAAATAATATCTAATTGTAAATGTGAAAAAGATTCAGGATGTTATTTGTGTTTAAAATCTTTCGAAACACAATATTTATATAATAACCTAAATAAATATTCTGCCAAAAATATGGTGGGATATTTAATGGGAAAGGAAAAACTAAAACCTTCTATTACAATTACTAGGAAAGTTCTTTATGTTGATGCTGAAATGAATTTAGTTAGAAAAGGCGATAAATTTAAATTGACTATTAATGGTGATACTATTGATTTAGAAAATAAAGAGTCTCAAAATGAAACAATATTTTATGGATTATATACAGCTATAAAAAAGCTTTATGAAGATGATATTGAATCAATTGTATTTAGCTCTAATTTAGAATATGTGATAAAAGTTATAAAAGAAGAAGAGTCATGTAAAAAAACTAGCTCCTTAGACTATTTTTATTTTTACAAGCAAGCTTTTACAAGATTTGATGCATAGTTATTAAAAAAAATTAGGAAGTGAAGGATAATGATTATAAGTGCAAGTAGGCGTACAGATATACCAGCCTTTTATAGTAAATGGTTTATAAATAGGATAAATGAAGGCTTTTTATATGTGGTAAATCCTTTTAATAGAAAACAAGTAAGTAAAATAGAACTTAATTTAGATACTGTTGACTGCTTTGTATTTTGGACTAAAGATCCAAAACCAATGATACCAAGTCTTAATGTTTTAGATAGCAAAGGCTTTAAGTATTATTTTCAATTCACTTTAAATTCTTATGGAAAGGATATAGAAAAAGGGACAAGAAAAAAGACAGAATTAATAAAAACCTTTATTGAGTTATCTGAAAAAATCGGAAAAGAAAAGGTAATATGGAGATATGACCCAATACTTATAAATGATTATTATTCAAAAGAATATCATTATAAATGGTTTGAAGAAATTTGCAAAAGATTAAATGGATATACAGAAAAATGTGTTATTAGTTTTCTAGACTTATATGAAAAAACTAAGAGAAATACAAAAGACCTATCTTTACATGAAATAAAAAAAGAGGATATGTATGAAATAGGAAGAAATTTAGCTAACATAGCTAAAAAATACAATATAATTATCGAAACTTGCTCAGAAGATATTGATTTATTAAACTGTGGCATAAAAAAAGGAAAATGTATTGATGATAAGCTTATTTCTAAAATATTAAATAGTGAATTAAAAGTAAATAAAGATGATACTCAAAGAAAAGAATGTGGTTGTGTAAAAAGCATTGATATTGGTTCATACAATACCTGCAAACATTATTGTGCCTATTGCTATGCTAATTTTAATTATAAGATGGTAGAAGAAAATTCAAAAAATTATAATGAAGAATCTCCATTACTTGTAGGTAAACTAGTAGGTGATGAAAAAATAACAATAAGAAAGATGCCTTCAGTTAAGTGTGATAGTTATAGTCAATTAACTTTAGATATATAGGAGAATGCTATGGAAAAATATTATGAGAACATAAGAAAGGAAATGGACAAGATTATTGATACTTTGAAAAGTGAATATAACATTACCTTAAAAGAATTAAAAGAAATTCAATATGCAATTCAATATGAAGTTAAAGACGAAAGTTCTTCTGCAATAATAAATGTTTATAAAAGTTTTAAAATTACATGCAATGGAAATTCAGACAAGAGACTTGTGGACATAGTAAAAAAGCAATTTGATATGCGTAATTGTATAAAAAATCAAGAAAAAAAGGAAGAAAAAAAGATAGAACAGGATTTTTCTGAAATAGATGAATATTATCATATACTAAAGAATTATGAAAATGATAATATTGATTTTTCAATATTTGCAGACAAGCTTTTAAAATATTGTGATGAAAAAGATAAAGAAATTTGTGAACAAAACAAAAATAATTTTAACATTCTTGAAAAAATATATAAAAAAATAAAAAATTAATATGTTAGGTGATAAAAATGAAAGAATTATATGCTTTAGGAAAATATGAAGAAATAATAAATATGTGTAATGAAAAAGACGAACTAAACATTTATGAATTATGGTATCTTGGAAATAGTTATTATAAGTTAAAAAAATATGATAAGGTAATAGAAACATATAAAAGATATAAAAGTTTAAACCCAGAAAAAGATTATTTAAAGAATATTTATTGTTGGGCAATATATCAAAATTATTTAAAAAATCCAGAAAATATTTCAGAAAAAAAGTTTATTGAAGG
The DNA here is from genome assembly GCA_022785265.1 of Clostridium sp. GTDB lineage: Bacteria > Bacillota > Clostridia > Clostridiales > Clostridiaceae > Clostridium. The sequence continues at coordinate 4,202 of JALFQD010000150.1, forward strand.
AACAGATTATATATTAAACAACAATGAAAATGATACTTTAATTTATACTAAAACTGTATTTAATCTTTGTGATTATTTTAAAGATAAAAATACCCAATATGCATATGAATATATGTATAACTATTTAAAGAAAATTCCACATGAAACATTATCTTCTAAAGGGCAAATTATAAAAGATAAAATGGGAAAAGAAAGAAAAACAAATTCTGATAAGGAAAAATGGTATTCTTTATATACAAAAACTTGTTTAAAAATTGGTAAATATGAAGAATGCATTAAATATTCAGAAGAAGCTATTTCCAATTTCTCTAAAGAAAATAAGATGTCAGATAAAGCGTTTTGGTATAAAGTAAGAATTTCTAAGGCATTAAGAGGACTTAATAAAATAGAAGAAGCAAAAGAATTACTTTTAGAAGTTAATTTACTAAAGGATTATTTCTTTATAAAAGAAGAAATAGCTGATATATATGCAAGCCAAGGAGAAATGGATAAAGCTAAAAAATATTTATATGAAGGAATATTAAGCAAAAGTAGTGAATTAGATAAAAAGATAAAATTAATTGAAAAAATTGGAGACATTTTAATTGAGGATAATAGAGAAAAAGAGGGAAAATTAAACTATCTTTTAATACAAGATATTAGAGAAAAAGAAAATTGGAAAAAAGATAATGACATTTCAAATAAACTTGAAAAATTAAAAGACATTATTGTTGATGAAAACAATATAAAAAAGCAATGCGAAAAGATATGGAGAGAGGAATACAACAAGTTAGTACCTGAAAAAGAAGGAGTAATAACTAAAATAAATAATGATAAATATGGTTTTATTAAGTATGATGAAAAAACTATATTTTTCCAAGTAAAAGATGTTAAAGCTAAAGATAAGACTGATATATTAAATAAAAAGGTTATTTTTAATATAATAGAATCCTATGATGCAAAGAAAAATGAAAAATCATATAAGGCAATAAACATAAGACTTATATAATTATGTATAAGAGTATTATAGTTTATGTGGAGAAGAAAGTATATGATAAAGCATAGCAAGCAAATTTACTTGCTATGTTATTTTTTTTCAGAAAATTTAAATTAGTTCCTTTTACAGAAATAAGATAATAATATATAATTAGTATACTTAATAAAGAATTTAAGAAAGCTTTATAAAAATTAGTTAGATTGGAAATAAAATTGAAGATGAAAAGATAGGAGATGATTTTGTGGAATATATTAACAACAATTATTTTAAAATGGAGAGAATAGATGGTATAACTTTAATGTCACCAAGACCTAATTTAAATCATATGAAGATAGAATTTTATTTAGCAAATGAGCTAGGTACTTATCTTAAAGATAGTGTATGTAATGTATTAAATGAAACTTCCTTATATTTAACTAACAAAGTTATAGATACTAGAAATAATGATGAGTTATTAGATTTTTTAAGGAATACAGATAATGAAGTTGTACCAGATTTAATGGTATATTGCAGTAAATCTAATGAATGTCGTAGAGGTATTGTAGGAATTCCTAAATTAATTATAGAGATACTATCATCTAATAGAGATGATGAATTGATAACTAAATTTAAATTATATCAAAGATATGGTGTATCTGAATATTGGATAGTTGACCCTCTTAATAAAGTAACAGATGTATATAATATAGATATTTCTACTAAAAAATATGTTTTATCAGGAAAATATAATTTTTCTGACACTATAAAATCTGTAGTATTTTCAAGTTTAGATATATCATTAAAAGATTTAGATTTATTAGATTAAGGGCATATAAAAAGGTATTAGAAAAATATTTTCTTTATATTTAAACAATAGGGTATTTTAATAAAAAGAGGTGGGATTTTTGAAGGAAATTTTAGTACAATGGAGCATATTAATCCTTCAAGTTGTAATAGTAGGTATTACTTTAGGATATATAAAACAATTTTCTTGTACACTTTTAGCTAGGATTGGAAAGTATAAGGTTAATGGTATAAGCTCCTTTATAGGAACTCCAATACATGAATTTGGACATTATATTATGGCAAAAATATTTGGTTTTAAAGTTTATAACACTAAATTTTTCCCAACAAAAGTAAAAGACAATGGAGATGGAACAGTAACTTTAGGCTATGTTTCATGGGGAATTAAAAAAAGAAGAATAACAAATTCAATAGGAATGCTTTTAGTTGGTATAGGACCATTTATCTCAGGAACATTAGTCATAGTTTTATTAACATATTTATTAGAGCCAAATGTTATAACAATAGTAAAAGAAGGAGTAAAATCCATTTCAATAGGTTTAGGATTTTTTGAATATTTCTTTAGCATATCAAATTTATTAATAAAATCATTAATAAGTCAAGATATAATAAACATAAAATTTTTAATATACATTATACTAATATCAATGATAGCAGTTCATATGACACTATCTCCACCTGATATAAAAACATCAGGAATTGGACTTATTGAAGTAACAATAATAATTGCTTTAATATCCTTAATAAAACCAACAATTAAATACATTACATATGCTTTAGGAATAACAAGCTCAATAGTTTCAGGAATACTAGCAATATGTTTTATATGCCAAATAATATATCTTATTATTGCATTTATAAGATACAACTTAAAAATTTAAAATTCAAAAATAAAAAATATCAATGTAAATTTTAAGAAATAATAAAAGAAAGGTGTGAAAGAATGAATAAGCCATTACCTATAGGAATTGAAGACTTTAAAAAACTTATAGATAAAGGTTATTATTTTATAGATAAGTCTTTGTATATAAAGGATTTACTAGATAGGAAAAGAGAAGTTACTTTAATAGCAAGACCAAGAAGTTTTGGAAAAACTTTAAACATGAGTATGTTAAAATACTTTTTTGAAAAAACTAAAGAGGATAATAGATATTTATTTAATGAATTAAATTTAAGAAAAAATGCAGAGTATTTAAGAAGTAAATCAAAAAAAGAATAATTTGAAAAAAATCTTTAGTTAGAGTTAAAGAAGAGATATATAAACTAGTGATGAAAGCAGGAAAAAATTGTACTGCAATAATACTTGAATTAAAGAAAGATGATAAAGTAGATAATGCTTTAAAACAAATAAAAGAAAAAAAGTATTCCATGAAATTTATAAAAGAAAATGAAGAAAGAAAAATACTTGCAGTGGCAATTTGTTATAAGTCTAAAGCTAAAGAACATGAATGTAAAGTTGAAGAACTAAATTAA
>JALFQD010000161.1 GCA_022785265.1 Clostridium sp.
TTTATTTCTGTTTTATATGCTCTTTTCAAAACTTTTATGTTCTCCTTAATTTTCTTTTTACATTTTTACTTAAAATTATTATTTACATATAATTTTGATATTATTCAAAAATTTTTCTGATATTGTTCCGTTTTTGTAAAGTTAATATGGATACCTTTAAAAGTTCTGCAAATTCTTTTAAAGAACTATCACCTTCTTCTGCAAGTTCAACATATTCACGAATTTTTTTTTAAGGCATACCAATATTTCTTAAACAATTTAATACCTTTAACCATTTAAAATCATCATCAGTAAATACTCTTTTTTCACTTTCTCTCTTAATATTTGGAAGCAATCCTTCTTTATCATAAAACCTAATTGTTGAAGCAGGAACTCCCATAATTTCAGCAACTTCTGATATTGAATATTTCATAAAATCAATCCTTCTATTCTTAAAACAAGTTTACAAATAAATCATAGCACTTAAAGTATGGTTTAAGTCAAGATAAAAATCTATGAATTTTGAAAATGAAAATTACAGATTAAATTTGCTAGTGATTATAATAAAAATAAATAGATTAAATAATTTTTTTACCATAAAAGGAGGTTAATATAATGGGATTTTTTAGTAATGCTAAGGATAACTATGAAAAAAGACAAAGAGCAGCAGAATATAGATATGATGCACGTAAGTATATAAACGAAGGAAAAGAAATTTATGAAAAGGCTTATGATAAACTATTAACAACATCTTTTGATATTAGAATGGAAATATCTAATTATGTAAACTTTAAAAAACAAAAATTAAATGAAATGAATACTATTTTAAAAAAATTAAATTGTGATGAAAAACATATAAGTTCTTCTGCACTAGAAATAAAATTAAATAATATAGAACCTTCTTCAATACATCCAACCACATTTGTTACTGGTGAAAGTTTTTTTGATGAATTAGGAGCTATTTTTTCTACAATACCTGCTCCATCAATTTCTGACTTTTTTTCTGATTCTTCTTCTAATTATTATGAAGCAAAATCTGAACGTGACCAAGCAAAAATATATAAAGAAACAATGAAAGCTGAAAGAGAACGTTTATATAATGCAAGAGAAGCTATGAGAAATATTAGCAGTTATATATATTCTGAAAAGAAAGAAATTGAAAAACTTGTTGATATATTAAAAGAAGCTTCAGCTAATGACTGTAATGATAAGGAGAAGTTAGAAGCTATATATGAAATTACAAACCTATTAGCTGAAACCTTAACAACTCAGTTTATAAATAATAATTATGCTATTACAGAACAATATAATAATGTTCATTCTCAAATAGAGGCAATAAATAATAACCTTTACTCTGCCCCTGTTCTTTCTGATGTTAATTGGTCTAATGTAAGGTTATTAATGAGGTAAATATGAATAATTTTGAAAATAAAATAAATAATTTAATAGGTAATTTTGAAAATAACTATGAAATGTATTTAGAAGAATCAATAAAAAGAGAAGAAATGATAAGTTACTTTAAAGCTATGCAACTTATGATTTCTAATCATTGTAAGGAAGTACAAGCTTATTTTGATGGATATTGGAAACAAAAAGATAAACTATATGAACAAGCAAACAATATTTTATCAATGGCAATTAACAGGAAAGATGTAGAACTTGCAAAACTTGCTTTAGAATATATTAAACTTTATCACAAAGAAAATCCTTTTAAGGATATAAATAAAAATTTACTTTTCTAAAGGAGATGATTTTTTTGAATGATTTTATTGAAGCAGAATATACAGTTGAAAATGATGATGATAAAAATAATAATAAAGAAATAAAAATTAATACTGATCCATTATGTTCACTTATAGATAACATAACAGATGTTTTTAAAGAGCAAATACGTTGCAATAATGAATTTAAAATGTATAAGGAAAAGGAACGTACAGAAAGAGAGCGTATTCGTGCACAACTTGAAATATGTAAAGATATGCTTAACAAAAGGCATGAACAAATAATGAATATAATTAAAAGTAATTATTCAAGCTTAAATAAACTTATGGATTACACTCAGAAAAATGTAGAGGAAGCCATTAAAGAAAATAATTTTGAATTAGTAAAATATCTTATGGATTATCAAATGAATTTTATGAACAAAGTAAATAGTACTTCTTTGCAAGCTTTATCAAATGGAGACAACAAAGGATTTGCAAAAATCATGGGAAATAACTTAGCCACAAAAAGTTTAGAATAAAGTTCCTTTATAAAAAAGGCTTATTCAAACTTTTATAATAAATAATAAAATTTAAGGAGGAAGATATTATGGAATGTGGAGATTGTTTTTGGTACATATGTGGAGGAATTTTTGATGGATGTTGTGAAAAACACAGCAGAAAGAAGGTTGATATATTACAAAGTGCTTGTGGCGACTTTCTTTCAGAAGATTACCCATCTTGTAGTGATTGCAGACATTTTCAATACACCGCACTAAATGGAAAATGTACATTAAAAAACAAAAAAATTAAATGCTCTGTTATGGCTCCACCAGCATGTGGTAGTTTTTCAGAGTAAAATACTAAAATTCAATTAAAAAATGCTCCTTTTTAGATATTAATTTAACTTTTTATCTAAAAGGAGCATTTTTCATGTTATTAGATTTTGTCAAGAGTTTTTTCATTAGTAAATGTTCAAACAATATATGGCATCATATTAATGTACTTCTGCTAAATCTCCTGTTTTAAAACTGTTATACATGGTAAAAACTATTTCATCAAATTTTTCTATATTTTAAATAGTTTATTTTTCCATCTTTCGTTACATTAATTTTATTCATAAGATTTTATTAAATTTATATTTGCTTTTTCATATTCATTTAATTCGATTTCAGAACCACTAAATAATGGGTTTTCTTTATACCACGTTTTACCTTCAAAATAATTTTTATATTCTTCCATTTTAAATACATACCCATGTCTTGCAAAAATTTCATTTCTAGCAATAGCTAGTTCATCTTTGCTTAGATTTTTAATATCCTCTGCTGATAAGTATTTTTTGTCGCTATCTGGTAAAATATAATCATTGTCTTCTTCACTTGAATCCACAAATTTTAAACTAATTAATGTATATCCTGCAAACATACTATCTGCATTTATATTTGCAATAGCCTCAAAGTTTTCTGAATAACCCATAACATAATCACCACTAGCACTAGAACCAAACTCCTTTGTAATTCCTTCAATTTTAACTTGGATTTCAGAAATTTGAGTGATTTTTGTAATGTCAGTAACAATATATTCATCTCCTCTATTTCCCAAAGACAACTCATAATTTCCATTTACATATTTAAGACCATCTTCTTGATCTTTAACAGTAATATCTTTAGAATCAAAAGCATCTTTTAATATTTTATTTACATCTTCCTCTGGAATAGCTATTTTAGAATAAGAATTATCACTCCTATAATCATTAAAATCAATAACAGGTCTTAACCAACAATCGCAAAACATTATCCTTAATAGGCTTAATTTTTCTTGATCTGTAGTAGGTATAATATTTTCATTTTTAGACACTTCTCTTATTTTAAAATCGCAAATTTCTCCTATTAACATTGATAATATTCTCTTATCCTCTTCATTTAACGTTATACTTTTTTCTTCAAATTTTTTTACTGTTTCACTAGCTGTATTAGTTTCTTTTTTATCTTTACTCTCATCATTTTTACTCTCATCATTTTTGCTATAGCTAATTTCTTCTTTATTTTTAATATCTTTTGTTTCATTATTATTTAAATTACACCCATTTAATACACTAGAAGTCATAATAACTGTTAATAATAATACTATTTTTTTCATATATACAAAAACCCCCTAAAAATATTAATATTTATTTTTTATTCAATTATACCAATTAAAAATTAAATACCTAATGAACTCTTCATTTCTTCTATTAGTTTATATGGCTCATGAGTAAAGGAATCTGTTTTTTTATGTCTATCACTTCCTGCACTTGAAAGAAGCCCATATTTTTGTGCTAGTATTTTTAGGGTATTTCTCTTGTTTTCGTCATATTTTATATAATAAACTTCCATAGCAGCTACTTTATTTTCTGAAGCTTTTTTAAAATCTCTTATTAAATCCTCTATTTCTTCATAAGTAAAATTATAATGATATGGATGAGCAAGTATTGGAATTCCTCCATTTTCAGAAATTAATTTTACACACTTGTCCATATCCATATAATGAATAAAATCAAGAGGGTCGATAAAATAAGGTGAATAGTTCCCAATATAATTATCAAAAGCTTCATCAATGCTAGAAGCATATCCTCTTTCTAAAATAAGGTGTGCAATTTGAGGTCTTCCTATTTGGTCAGAATCTTTATAATGTTT
>JALFQD010000232.1 GCA_022785265.1 Clostridium sp.
TGGTCAGCAAGCTATCTTGCACTTACAAGAAACTGAAATTTCTTAATAAAATTTTTAATTAAATATTGATTATTTTTTTGCCTCCGCAATCGAAGGTCTTTTTGTTGTGCTAAAAAATAATTTTTTTATTGATATTGTAAAGCTATTTCTTATAATATTTTCAATATTACTGCTAATTTATTTTTTCATACGAAACTTTACACTATCAAAATTTATATGTTAATATTATATAACATATGGTAAAAAATAAAATAGAGTTTTTAATACTATAGAAAAAATATATTAGTTGCTAAACTCATGGATAACTTGTTAAGTTTAATAATTAACACCTTTTTTATTAAAGTTTTTTTCGTAAAAATGTATCTTCTTGAACCTTAAAAGGAATTTTTATCTTAAATATCATTCCAGGATGTGGACATGATTCAATTTTATTTCCTTCTTCATCATATATTTCATCAGCTATAAATTCTTCTCCAAATTTCTTTGGTGAAAGTAGTTCAATTTTATCTCCTTTAACAAATTTATTTCTTTGTTTGCACAATGCCATTTGAGTATTTTCATCATATTCTTTAACTATGGCAACCACATCATATTCTCTTACATGGTCATTTGTATTATAAATAAGTCCATCTTCTTTAGGTTCATTAAAGAAGAATCCAGTATAGTATTGTCTGTGACTTACTTTAAACATTTCATCATATAATTCTTTTGGAAGTTTATAATTTTCAGGGTCTTCATAATATAAGTCAATTGCTTGTCTGTATGCATTTACAATTATAGCAACATAGTATTCACTTTTATTTCTTCCTTCTATTTTTAAAGAGGATATACCAGCTTCCATAAGTTCAGGAATATATTCTATCATACATAAGTCTTTAGAATTCATAATGTATGTTCCATGAGAATCTTCTTCTATTGGAAAGTATTGATTTGGTCTTTTTTCTTCAACTAAAGAATATTTCCATCTACAAGATTGAGAACAAGCACCTCTATTAGAGTCTCTTCCACTCATAAAACTTGAAAGAAGGCATCTACCAGAATAAGAAATACACATTGAACCATGAACAAATACTTCAAGTTCTAAGTCTTTTGAAATTTTATTTCTTATTGTTTTTATTTCATCAAGAGAACATTCTCTAGCTAAAACAACACGTTCAGCACCTAAAGATTCCCACATATTGCAAGCTTCATAGTTTATTGTATTAGCTTGAGTGCTTATATGAATTGGAAGATTAGTATATTTTTTTACCATAGATAATACTCCAAGGTCAGATACAAGCACTGCATCAACATTAATTTCTTCAAGTTTCTTTAAAAATTCAGGAAGTTTATCAAGCTCTTCATTTCTAGGCATTACATTTACAGTACAATATAACTTTTTGCCAAGATTATGAGCAAATTTTGCACCTTCTTTTATATCTTCAAAGGAAAAATTTTTGGCAGCAGCTCTTAAGTTAAATGCTTCTCCACCAAAGTAAACAGCATCTGCACCATATTTAAAAGCTATTTTTAATTTTTCTAAGTTTCCTGCAGGGGCTAAAAGTTCAGGTTTTTTATATTTAGGTTTCATTTAGTTTTCCTCACATTCTTAAAAATAATATCAATCAAATTTTAACATACTTTCTTATTGTTTATCTATAATTCTCTTTAGTGGAATAAGTGATATTATAACTAAACAAATTATGCAATCAATAGCCACCATTGGACCATTAACAGCTAAAGAGTAAACCCAAGCATTCATACCATAATCTGCACCATAGCTTCCAAAGAAGACAACACCAGAAATAAAGTGACATATAAATTTAGTGAAAAATGCTAAAGTAGTACCAAGTATAGGTTTATTTTTAAAATATCCAGCGAGTCCGATAGCTAAAGATGGTAAAGGATAATCAAAAAGAATTTGTACTGGATGCACAAAGTATGGGTCAAGGAATAAATTTAAAATTCCATAAGCAAATCCAGCAAGCATACCAATTTCTGGACCATAAATAAAAGCAATTATTAATAAAGGAACCATTCCTCCTAAAGTTACACTTCCTCCCATAGGAAAATGGTAAATTCTAAAAATTTGTAATACACAAGCAATAGCTATTGCAATTCCTATTCTTGCAATAATTTTAGAATTTAATTTTATCTTTTTAAATTTAAATAAAGCAAATAGTATTATTGCTAATCCAAGTAATCCAATTAAAGAAGAGGGATTACCAAATATCTCATTAAGCTTTTCTGAAAATCCAGAAAAATAACTATAAAATCTTTCTATCCAGTCATTAAAAATCTTCATAAATACCTCCTAAAATTTAATAATAGCTATTAAAGTAGTTGAATATATTATTTTGCTCTTCTGTTTTTCTAGCTTAAGATTATAATTCAAGCTCTGTTTTTTTCGTGTAAATTGTAAAATAAATAATTAGTAAAGTCAAATTAAATAAAATGTTTATATAAGTAATAGAAAAAATTAGAAATATATAGTAAAATAAACATAAGAAAAAAATTATATGGAGGGACAAAATGAGAAAGATATTAACATTAGCATTAACTTTTACTATGGCTTTATGTTTATTTGGCTGTGGTTCTAAGGATGATAAATTACTTAATGAGAGTAATACACCATTAACAAAAATTGAAAAAGAAACTATAGAATCTAAAACAGTTGAATCAAAGACAGCTGAATCTAAAACGGTAGAAAGTCAAACACCAGAAACAAAAACAGTAGAAGAAACAGAGAAAACAGAAGAAAAAGAACAAATAGAAGAAACTGAACCTGTTGCAGTAAATGAGCAGGAGAATACTAGCACGCAAGGGGAAAATATAGTAAAAAAACCATCTAGTAGCATGAAAACAGTTGTTATAGACCCAGGACATGGTCCAGGTGGAAATAGTGCAAAGGAATTACAATCTCCAGATTCTAGTATTATGAAGATAAAAGATGGTGGGGGTGCTGAAGGAATAAATAGTAAAACTCCTGAGTATATTATTACAATGAGTGTTAGCTTAAAGTTAAAAAATTTATTAGAGGCTAATGGAATAAATGTAGTTATGACTAAAGATGATATAAACTTAGCCCCAGGAAATATAGAAAGGGCTGATGTGGGAAATAATAATAATGCAGATTTATCTATAAGAATACATTGTGATTCAGCAGATATATCAAGTGCTAAGGGAGCTTCTATGTTAGTGCCAGCACCTGTTGGATATGCTGAAAATATTGCTGGAATAAGTAGAACATATGGTGAAATAATATTAAATGATTTAGTTTCTACTGTAGGAATGTATAACAGAGGAGTTATTGAAAGAAGTGATTTAACAGGCTTTAATTGGTCTAAGGTGCCAGTAGTTTTAATAGAAATGGGATTTTTATCAAATCCAGAAGAAGATAATCTTTTAAATAGTGATTCATATCAAGACAAGCTTGCACAAGGACTTTGTAATGGAATATTAAGAGCTTTAGGAGAATAAATAGCATGAAAATAGCCAAGGTATTGGGGGTACCTTGGCTTTCATCTTGGGAGATGATTAAGGGGCTGTTGCATTAAGAAATATTAATACAATATATAGTGCTTTACTAAGTAAATATTCACTATATATTGTTATGAAATTTCTTTGTGCGACAGTCCCTAGGGAATTAATATGAAAAATTTTATTAATCTTATGAGTTTAGTATATAATTATATTGTGACAAAATTATGTCAAATAAAAAATATTTAAAAAAGGAAGAAAAATATGCTTTTAAAAAATGATAAAATAGCAATAGTAGCTTGTTCAAATGCTCAACCATTATGTAATAAAGAAAAAATTAATGAATTAGAAGAGGTTATTAAAGATATAGGTCTTATTCCTGTTTTTAGTAATTTTATATATGAAAAATATTCTGTATTTAGTGGAAGTGCTAAGGAACGTGGAAAAGCTTTAATGAAGTGTTATTTAGATAAGGATATTAAGGCTATATTTGATATATCAGGTGG
>JALFQD010000234.1 GCA_022785265.1 Clostridium sp.
TGATAAAAATGCTATTCCTGCTATAACTAATTGAACTAAGAGCGTAGAAAAATTTAATGATATATATTTAGAAATATCTAAATCTCCTTTAAACATTGCCTCACTACAAATGATTCCTATAACTGTCATAATAGTAATTAAAACTATTACTCCAAGTATTATTGAAAATGCTTGAGTTAATATTATTTTTTTTCTTGAGTTATTTGTTGATAGAAGATTTGCCATAGAGCCACTATCTACATATTTCATTATGGTCATATTAGTGATTATAATAATAAATATCATAGGAAAAATAAGCATTAAAAATCCATATAAATATATTTTTATAAATTCTATTAAGCTTGTAGCTACTCCTGTCATTCCAAATGCTGACATTGTTTGTGGAAGAGCTTTTTGATAATCATTTAACATGTCAATTAATGAAGGGTTGTACATATAAATAATAATTGAAGTATATAGTGATAAAACTATTATAAATATAAGTAAAGGCTTTACTATTTGTTTTAAATTTCTAAAAAAAAGTGGCATTTAAATTTACTCCTTTCCATAATAATGTAAGAATATTTCTTCTAAACTTTCAGTTTTTATATTCATATCTGATATTTTATACTTTGAAACATTTTTTAAAAACTCACTTATATCATTCTTTACAGTAATTGAAACATTAAGTCCATCAATATTTTTTATATTAAAATTATCTTTTTTTATTTTTTCAACTTCATTTTTATCACTTAATGAAATAATATAAGTTTTATTCCTTTTCTTTGAAAGGCTGTCCATATCCTCAATAGCAACTATTTTTCCATTACGAATAATAGCTGTTCTATCACAAGTCTTCTCAATTTCTTCAAAGATATGTGAGGACATTAAAATAGTTTTTCCTTTTTTCTTTTCTTCTAAAACTAAATCAACAAATCTATTTTGCATTAATGGGTCTAAGCCACTAGTAGGCTCATCTAGTATGAATACTTCTGCATTAGACATAAAAGCTGAAATAATTCCTATTTTCTGTTTCATTCCCTTTGACATTTTCTTTACTTTTCCTCTAGGGTCTAATTCAAATCTTTCTATTAGCTCATTCATTTTTCTTTTATCCTTAATACCTTTCATATCTGCTAAAAAGTTTAAAAGCTTAATACCTGTTAAATCATCAAAAAAAGCTATTTCTCCTGCTAAGTATCCAAGTTTTTCTTTTATCTTTTCGGATTCTTTAAAACAATCCATACCTAATATGCTACAAGTGCCACTATCTGGTCTAATAAAGCCCATTAAATTTCTAATTGTTGTAGTTTTTCCTGCACCATTTGGTCCTAAAAATCCAAAAACCTCTCCTTTTTTGATTGAGATGTTTACATTAAATATACCTTTTTTATTTCCATAATCTTTAGTAAGATTATTTATCTTGATTATATCCATATTCATCTTCCTCCTTATGATTTTCTTTATATTTTGAAAGCATATTATTTAAGCTTTTGGTTTCATCTTTATAAAATATTTGAAGTAACCACCAAACAAATATATAATAAATAAGCATTATAAGAATAAATACAATTTCTATCCAAGTAGGGAGACCTTTATACCAATGAAGTATTTTACCTGTTATTAGAGTTAATATTATTGGACCTATATTCCATAAAACTGTCCTTATTTTATATTCTAGTTTGCTATAAATTTTTTCTTTTATAAATAATATTTTTTGAAACCAAGCTACTATGTAACTTAGTACAAATATTTGAAATATTGTTACATAGGACATAGCTTTTATTCCATATAAATATAGTTCAAATCCAAGTACAGATATCATTAACATTGAATGCATACATGCAAAAAACTCTACATCTATTTCAGAACGTATTATTTTTTTAAATTTTTCCATTTTAACTTTCCTCCTTTAAGTAGGCTCTTAATATTTTTGAGTAATGTCTTGATATAATAACATTTTCTTCATTATCTAAAGTAGCTATAATTCTATTACCCATGGAACTTTTAAATTTTTTTACATGTCTTAAATTTAAAATCATGGATTTGCTACATCTAAAAAAGGTTTGTTTATCAAGAATCTGTTCTAATTTTTCAAGACTGTAAGATATGATATATACTTTTTCTTTCATATAAGCAAATGTTTTATTATCAACATATTCAATATAATATATTTCGCTTGGATAGAAGAAATATTTTTCACCATTTAGCATTCCAATCATCTTATTGTATTTAGATTCTAATAATGATTTTATTTCTAAGACATAATTATCAATTTCCTTACATCTAATAATTACTTCTTTTTCATCATCTTCTATATGTTCAATTCTAATTTTCATATGATTTACTCCCACATATTTTAAATCTTCTTTTCTATAATGTACTTTAAGTTGCATATTTTTTCAATGAACTTTATCTTAAAGGGTCATTTTTAATTGCTAAGATGCACAAATATATTTTTAGTTTGTTTGTGAAAATTGTATATTTATGGTATTATATATACGAAAAGGTATAAAAAAGCTAACTAAATGAAAGGTTAATTATATAAGAAAAGAATTAGAATTTCCAATAATAGATGAAAGTAAAAAATAATAATAAAATGTTAAGGAGATTAAAATGAGTAAAATAAAAAACTATATTGATAAGTTATTAGATGAATATGGGGATGAAGTCATAGTTACTAAAAGTACATATGATGATGAAACTTTATTATTAGCTCCAAAAGCTTTAAGAGAATTTTATGCTGAATATTCAAAAATAGAGTTACCATTTGGCTATATAGATACTATTGAAAATTCAATAAAAAGTTCAGAAGCTGAGCCTTTTAAAAGTGAGGGATGGTTTTCTTTTGGGTTTGATAGATATTTTTCATTTTGGCTATGTTTACCTAAGCCAGATGAAGAAGGGTTGTCTTTTACATATTGGGACCACGAAAGTGGAGCAGAGATAGATGGTGCTATATATAAGGACATTATAGAATTTTTAGAGAGTATGCACTTAGAATATGAAGAAAATAAGGATGAATGGGATTATTAAATCTTTGGAAAATTTTTAAGCATAATAAAGATTTTTATACATATGAAAAAAGTGAATTTATTTTAAATATTATAAATCAATCAAGAAAAATATAGAGATAGATATAAGGCATAGGAGTAAAGAAATTTTATCCTATGCCTTATATTTTAGGTTTATTTATTGACAAAAGTAATAAAACATGATAATATGAAGGTAACTTCACATGAAGTATACTTCATATTATGAGATAGGTGAAAATATTGAAAAATAAAATAAAAGAATATCGTACAAATTTAAAAATGACTCAACAGGAGTTGGCGGAAAAGGTTAAGGTATCATCAAGAACTATAATTTCCTTAGAAAAAGGACAATATAATCCATCAATTATGTTAGCTTATCGTATTGCACAAGTTTTTGAAACGACAATAGAAGAATTATATTGTTTAAAAGAAAATAAAGAAAAGGAGGATTTGAAATATGAAAAATTATAAAAATAAATCATTTAAAGAGAAGGTTAAGTTACGAATTTTAATGTTAAGAACTACTATTATTTTAATGTTTATTTACATAATTATACTTGCAGAGATGGGATTTGGAGATTCACGTATAATGACAGGATTATCACAAAATGTTAGCAACATCATATTTCTTGGAGGAATGATATATATTTTAAGAAAAATTTCTTATAATAAAAAGCTATTGCAAGATAAATTATTGCGTTTAGATGAAGAAATAAAAGAAGCTGATGAAAGAAAAAAATTTTTACATGATAAAAGTGGAGGAATAGTAGTTGATATATTATTATTGACTTTATTAATTATAACATTTACAACTGCTCTTATAAATATGACTGCATTTTATATTTCTTTTGCTATATTAATAATAACAATTATTTTAAAAACCACGAGTTATTATGTATATATGAAGTTATATTAACAATTAATCTATTTATGTTTTAAAGTCTATTGGATTGGGACTATTGCACAAAGAAATTTCATAACAATATGAAGCGAATAGTTACTTGGCAAAGCTTTATATATTGTATTAATATTTCTTGATGAAACAGCCCTTAATCCAGTTTATATAACTATAATCTATGAATTTTTATAAGTTAAATGTACTAAAATCAATTTCTAAATCATCATAGATATTTACTTTTACTTTATCTTGAAAAGTATATGAATTTACCATATCATAAAATTCATTTTCACCTAGTTTATAGACATATGTTTTCTTTACTCTAGGATCAATAATCCAATATTCTTTAACTTTATATTTTTGATAAAGATTTAGCTTTGTTATATAATCATGACTTGAATTTGAGGGTGATACAATTTCAATAATCATATCAGGAGAACCAGTGCATCCAGAGTCAGTTAATTTATTTTTGTCACATATAACTGAAATATCAGGTTGAACTACTGATTTGCTATTAATAGCCTCTTCATCATCAGTTTTTAGTATTACATCAAATGGAGCTACATATACTTCACATTCTCCATTATTACTATCTATATAATTTTGAAGCACTTGAGATAATTTTGATATTAATTTTTGATGTATTCTTGCTGGTGCTGGTGACATATTAAATAATTCTCCTTCTACAATTTCTATTCTTTCATCATTTGCAAATGTTAAATAATCTTTATAAGTATAAATTTTATCTTTATTAGGTATCATTTTCAAACCCTCCTTTATTGACAAGGTATAAGCTTCTTTATGTTTATTTTATTATAGCTAATATTTCTTGTCAAAAAGTTATTTATAACAGCGTTAATATAATGAATTTATTTTAAGGAAGTGACAAGTATAAAAAATAAACTGTCACATAAAAAATTTTCAAGAATATTTCTTAATGTGACAGCTAATTATATTTTAATTAAAATAAGTAATCTTATCTTCAGGCTCTTGAGCTGGTTCAATATTTTGTACAATTAAAACAGGAAGGTCTTCTTGTTGTTCTTTATTAAATTCATATTTAACTTTAGCAGTTAAAGTTATCCATGAGTT
>JALFQD010000330.1 GCA_022785265.1 Clostridium sp.
GATGAATTAAACTTAAGTGAAGAAGTATTTAAAAAAGGAACACTTATATTTAAAAATTTAAAGTCAGATAGAATAACATTAAAGTCAAAAAAACATGATAGAAGTGTTTCTTTAGAATTTAAAAACTTTCCTTACTTAGCACTATGGGGACCTGATAGAAAAACTAATTTTGTATGTATCGAGCCTTGGTTTGGACATGCTGATTATGAAGATTTTGATGGAGAATTAAAAGATAAGGAAGGAATTATAGAATTAGAAGAAAATAAAGAATTTAAATGTACCTATAAGATAATTATAGAAGAGTGATTTATGGTTAAAATGGAATATATTACATTGTATAAAAAATTTTTATTTGAACAAACTAATATCGTAACCAAGAGTTACATTAGGAGGTGTTTTCAAATGGAAAAAAACAATAGTATAGGATGCACAGTACAACAATGCAAGCATCATGACAAATCTTCAGATTATTGTACACTAAACAAAATAATGGTAGGTACTCATGAAGCAAATCCAACAATGCCACAATGTACTGACTGTAATTCTTTTGAATTAGAACAATAATTTAAAAGAAAAAATAGGACTGCTTAAAATTAGAAAAAGATTTCTAGTTTTAAGCAGTTTTTTAATATTGAAAATTAGGTAGAAAAATTTTTATTTAGTGGTATATAATATAGGAAATAATGAAATAATGAAAAATGAAAGGAGGAATTGTTACTAAAATAAATAGCAAAAAATTGCCTATATTTTAGTAGCATAATACAATTAGTGAACCTAGATAAATTAGAAACTTCTATTAAAAATAGTTTTACCTACTCTCAAATGGCTAGAATTAACAAAGTAAAAAGAAAAATTTTTTCAATTATGGAAGGACACCCAGATGATTTTGAAACAAAGATATCAGGAGAAGTTGGTTCAGAAATCTCTAATGAAAAATATAAAGCATATTTATTTATAGATGATAATCGCAATAAGGTCCTATCAACCTATTGTGATTGTAAAGATTTTCACAATAATAATTATTATCGTGATGCATATATGTGTAAGCATTTAGGAGCTTTAATATTAAAATACATAGAATTAAAGAGAGAAGATATAAAAAAAGAAATACAAGATGGAAAAATGTATTTAGATTTAATAAAGCTTTTAGAAGATCCAAAACAAAAAGTTGATTTAGAAATATATATTTATGATGATTTTAAATATAATGAAAAAAGATATTTAGTAAATTTTAAAATTGGAACAATTAGAAAATATGTAATAAAAAATTTAAATGATTTTATAGAAGCAAAAAATAACTATAAGCTTCTTCATTTTGGAAAAGATTTTGAATATCATTCATTAGTACACACATTTGATGATGAGGATGAAAAAATAATAAAGAAAATAGAAGAAGCTGTATATATTCAAGAAAAACTGATAGGAAGAAGTTTAACATTTAATGTGATTAAAGGTAAAAATTTAGTATTAAACTCTAGTACATTAAGAAACTTTTTGGAGTTATGTATACATAAAAGAATATGGTTTGAGGAAAAATGTGTTGATATAGTAAAAAGAGATATACCAATAAATTTTAAATTAAGAAGAAAAGATGAAAAACTTATTATGAGTGTTTCAAAGCAAATGCCGAAAGCTCTTACAACCAAAATGGATTCATTTATTGTTGATAACACAATATATCTTCCTAGTGCGAAACAAATTGAGCTAATTAGAACATTTTATAATCTTATATCAGGTGATATAAAAGAAATAGCATTTTCAAATGAAGATTCTAAAGATGTATTTAATATTTTAATACCAAAGTTAGAAGAAGTGTCTAAAGTAAGTATTGATAAAAGTATAGATATAGTAAGAGAAGAATTAAAAAGTGAATTTTATTTAGACATTAAAAGAGGAAAAGTTACTTTAGATGTTAAGTTAAAATATGGAGAAGAAGAAACTAATGTTTTTGAAGAAAAATCAAGCAAGATAATAATTAGAGATATAGAAAAAGAGAACAAAATATTAAGAGTAATAAAAGAAACAGGATTTGAAAATATAAAGAAATCATTCATATTTCAAGGTAATGATGAAAAACTTTATTTATTTTTAACTAAAGAATACAAAAAATTAGAAGAGTTAGGGGAGGTATTTTATTCTAATAAATTTAAAGAAAGGAAGCTATATAAAATACCTTCTATAAATGCCAATATTAAAGAAGAAAATGGATATCTAAATTTAACATTTGATATAGAAAATGTAAGTAAAGATGAATATAAAAAAATAATTAATGCAATTAAAGATAGAAGAAAGTTTTTTAAGCTTAAGGATGATAGTTTTCTTAATTTAGAAGGAAATGAGATTAATGAATTTTTAACAATGATAGATAATATTTCATCAGGTGAAAAAGATATACAAAATTTAAAATTACATAAAAATAAAGCTGTTATGCTTGAAGAATATTTAAAAGTAGATTCATTAAAATTTGTAAAGGGTAAGGAATTAGTAGATGAAATAATAGATAAACTTAAAAATGTTAATGAAAAAGATTATGATATACCTAAAAATTTAAATGCAGTTTTAAGAGAATATCAAGTTGAAGGTTTTAAATGGTTTAAAAATTTAAGTTATCTAGGATTTGGTGGAGTTTTAGCAGATGAAATGGGTCTTGGAAAGACTATTCAAACCATAGCTTTTTTATTGTCAGAAGAAGGGAAAAAATCGCTAATAATAACACCAACATCATTAATTTATAATTGGAAAAATGAATTTGAAAGATTTGCTCCTTCTCTAAAAATAGCATTAGTTCATGAAAATAAAAATGAACGTTCTAAAATAATATCAGAGATAAATAATTATGATGTTTTATTAACTACTTATGGTACACTTAGAAATGATAAAGAAAATTATGAAAACATTACTTTTGATTATTGTATAATAGATGAAGGACAACGTATTAAAAATTCAGTAGCTCAAAGTACTAAAGCAGTAAAGGATATTAATGCAAGAGTTAAGTTTGCTTTAACAGGGACACCTATTGAAAATAACTTATTAGAGCTTTGGAGTATATTTGACTTTGTAATGCCAGGGTATTTATATAATGGAACAATATTTAAGAAAAAATTTATTGATAGTGAAAATGCTATAAAGGAGCTTCAAAAATATATAAAACCTTTTATGCTTAGAAGACTAAAAAAAGATGTTATAAAAGAACTTCCAGAAAAGATAGAAAAGAGGTACTATGTGGATTTACCTAATGAACAGAAAAAGGTATATGGAGTTTTTGTTAAAGATATTAAAAGAAAAATAGAGGAGTCTAGCTTTTTAGAAAATAAAATAACTATATTTTCTTATCTTACAAAGCTTAGACAGTTATGTTTAGATCCTTCTATCATAATAGAAAATTATGAAGGGGGAAGTGGTAAAATAGATTGTGCAATAGATATTATAAAAGAGAATATAGAAGAACATCCTAAAATAATTTTATTCTCTCAATTTACTTCTGTCTTAAGCAATATAAAGAAAAGCTTTGAAAAAAATGACATAGAATATATATATTTAGATGGAAGTACAAATGCAAAGCAAAGAATTAGTCTTGTAAATGAATTTAATGAAAGTAAAAATAAACTTGTATTTTTGATTTCATTAAAAGCTGGAGGAACAGGCTTAAATTTAACAAGTGCAGATATTGTAATTCATTTTGACCCATGGTGGAATCCTTCTATAGAAGAACAAGCAACAGATAGAACTCATAGAATTGGACAAAAAAATGTAGTACAAGTATTTAAGCTTGTAGCAGAAGGGACAATAGAAGAAAAAATATTAAAGCTTCAAGATGAAAAGAAAAGTCTTATAAATGATGTAATGAATGAAGATTATAAAAGTGGAAATGTATTAGGAACTTTGTCAGAGGAGGAAATAAAACAATTACTATTATAAATTTAAATAATTGTGTAAAACTTAAAATATAATGATTTGACTTTATAAAATCAATTGCAGCAATGCTTTAATTAAAAAAAATCAACTTTGGTTATACTTTTTTGTGTTATTATAAAGAAAAATAGGAGGTATAACAATGGATGTTGATGGTTATGTAGAATTTCTAAAGAGTCAAGGTCTAAGTGTGAAGGGTATTGCGACTAGAAAGTCTAAGGCAAATGATATAGAGAAAATTACAGGTAAGGATTTGGATATTATTGTGGCTGATGATGAGTTGATGTATCAGACAATTTTGTTATTGCAAGGAGTTGATGATTCAGCACACACACCAAGGCAAAATGCTTTGAGAAAATATTATACTTTTATAAATGGCAGAGAATTTCCAAGAATTTGTGAGTATGAGAGAAAAAGAAAATAATATTATGGTGATAGCACATTAGATTTAGTCCTTTTGTTATAAACAGACTTTATGACATGATGGTGCATTTTTTTGATTTTAATACCTTATTATTTAAAATAAAAAATGTGTTGACAAAATAAACCCATATATGATAATATTTCATCAGTGAAAGAAATATTAAAGTCTATGATAAGAAGTAGTAAATAATAGAGTTTAATTCCAGAGAGTTTGGGGTAGTGCGAGCCAAATGTTGTAGCTATTATTGAATGGGTCTTAGAGATAACACTAGGAAATTATAGTATTGGTGTTCGGGAGTCTACCGTTAAAAAGATAGGGTATTTATTGTACCTGATAAAGAATATGTAATTTAGGTGGCATAGCGGAATTTTAACATTTCGTCCTTATAGGATGA
>JALFQD010000183.1 GCA_022785265.1 Clostridium sp.
ATCACATACCATATGTGATTTTATTTTTTTAATTTTTGTCTTTTATAGAAAAGAAACAATAGCATATAAAAAGAGTTTAAAGGGAAATTTAAAGTTAGAAGCATAGTAAGGAGGAGATAAAATGAGAAAAAATATAATAAAAAAAATTACTGTATTTACTGCTCCAATCTTGATTCTTACTTTAATACTAGGTATTTTTTTTGATAAAACCTATACTTCAAAGAATGTAGAAAATATTTCTGTAAGTAAAGATTTCTCAAAAGCTATTATGTCTAAAGAATGTATGGCTACTAGAAAAACTTCTCTTTATAAAAAAGAAAATTTAGGCTCATTAAGTGAAAAATCTAATATAATTTCACTTAATAAAACAAAAAATGATAATGATATATATGTAACTCCTGGAGGAGATAGCGTTGGAGTTAGGCTCTCAAGTAATGGAGTTTTAGTTGTAGGATATTCAAAAATTAAATCTAAAGGGGAAGAAAAAGAAAGTCCTGCTAAAGAAGTAGGAATAGAAATTGGCGATTTAATAACAAAAGTTAATAATAAAAGTGTAAAAAGATGCTCAGAATTTATTTCAAAGATAAAAGAATGTAAAAATAAAAAAATAACTCTAGAAATAGAAAGAGGAAATGAAAGCATAACAAAAGAAGTTGTTCCTAAAAAAGAAGAAAATGGTGAGTATAAGCTTGGAATATGGATAAGAGATTCAACAGCAGGCGTAGGAACTCTTACATTTTTTGATGAAGAAACAGGAAAATTTGGTGCATTAGGTCATCCTGTTACAGATGGAGATACAAATAAACTCTTTTCAATAGAAGAAGGAGATATTTTAGAATCTTCAATTCTTAGTGTGAAAAAAGGTGAAAAAGGAAATCCAGGTGAGCTTAGAGGAATTTTTCTTGATGAAAGCAATCCAATAGGAAGAATAGAAAAAAACACACAATGTGGAATATTTGGATGTAATAAAGAAAATTTAAAAGAATATAATAAAAATTCTCCAATGAAAGTTGGATTTAAAGAAGAAATTCAGCTTGGAAAAGCTAGTATAATAACTACAATAGATGAAAGTGGTCCCAAAGAATATGAAATTGAGATAGTAAAACTCTTTAATCAAGAAGAACCTACAGCAAAAAGCATGATAATAAAAGTTACAGACCCAGAATTACTAGAAAAGACAGGTGGTATAGTGCAAGGAATGAGTGGAAGTCCTATAATACAAAATAATAAAATAATAGGTGCAGTAACTCATGTGCTTATAAATAAACCAGATGTGGGATATGGAGTTTATATAGACTGGATGCTAAAGGATGCAGGAATATTAAAATAAAATTCTTTTGAAAGTAAATAATCTGTTTTTTTCAATTATTCTATATTTTTTTCTAAAATACTCTTTACTAATATAAAAAAATATAGTATAATTTACAATAAATGGAATATGAAAAATAAGACAGATTATTTACTTTCATATTTCTAAGCATACAAATATATTATATTCTATTTTTTATTAAGAAATTTATCTAAATTTTGTCGAATTTTTTTTTAAAATAGTGTATAATATAAGCAAACCATTACAATAGCAACACTAAAATATAGTTTTTAGATGTGGAAAATAAAAGAAAAAGGGGATAGGTGTATGGAAGATTCAAAAATATCTGTACTAATTGCAGATGACAACAAAGAGTTTTGTAGCATTTTAAATGACTACTTATTAAACCAAAGAGATATAATTGTAACAGGAATTGCAAAGGATGGAATAGAAGCTTTAGACCTTATTCAAGAAAAAGAGCCAGATTTAGTAATATTAGATATAATAATGCCACATTTAGATGGTCTTGGAGTTCTTGAAAAATTAAATAATATGAATTTAAAGAAAATGCCAAGAGTTATTATTCTTTCAGCAGTAGGACAAGATAAGATTACTCAAAAAGCTATAAAATTAGGTGCAGACTACTACGTTGTAAAGCCTTTTGACATGGATGTATTTATAAAGAGAATAAGAGATATGTTTAATAGCACTGAAAGCTCTGAACCTTCAGCAAATAGGTTAGCTCAACAAAATACAATACTTTCAAGAGAAACAATACCACAACAACAAGCACCAGAAAAAAATGAACCACAAGATTTAGAAACAGAAATAACAAATATTATACATGAAATTGGAGTTCCTGCTCACATTAAAGGATATATGTACTTAAGAGAAGCAATAACTATGGTTGTTAATGACATGGAATTACTTTCAGCAGTTACAAAAGAATTATATCCTTCAATAGCTAAAAAATACAACACAACAGCTTCAAGAGTAGAAAGAGCAATAAGACATGCAATAGAAGTTGCTTGGGGCAGAGGACAAGTTGAAGCAATCAACAAA
>JALFQD010000352.1 GCA_022785265.1 Clostridium sp.
TATTTTAGGATTAATTGAAGTAGAAGAAGGAAATATATTTTTAACAGAAAGCTATTCATATATAAGTCAAACAGAAGAAAATGTAGAGTGTTTAGAAGATAATAAGATTAAAAAAATATTTAATTCTCCTAAGAAGTATAAAGAGTTTTTATCAGGAGGAGAAAAGGTAAAGCTTAGGGTGGCTAAAGCCTTAAGTGAAAATAAAAGACTTATAATTGGAGATGAACCAACATCTAATCTTGATAGTAAGAGTGTAAAAAATTTAGAAGATATGTTCAAAAATCATAAGGGAGCATTACTTTTAGTTTCACATGACAGAGAATTTTTAGATAATATTTGTAATAAAATTGCAGAAATTCAAGATGGAAAGATAAAAATATATTATGGTAACTATTCAAAATATTTAGAGCTTAAAAAAGAAGAAAAAAATAGAGAGAAAAGAGAATATACTGAATATATTGCAGAAAAAAACAGGCTTGAAGATGCAATAAGAGTTAAAGAAGGATTAAGTGCTAGAATAAGAAAAACTCCAAAAAGAATGGGAAATTCAGAAGCAAGACTTCATAGAAAAATGGGTGGTCAAAAAGGAAAAAAGAAAATAGATAATGCTATTAAAAATATTGAAAATAGAATAGAGCATCTTGAGGTAAAGGAAAAACCAAAGAATATAAAAGAAACAAAGATAAGGATAAAAGAAGGCTTAGAAATAATAACTAAAACTCCAATAGAAATAAAAAATTTGAATTTATATGCAGGAAATAAATTACTTATTAAAGATTCTTCTTTAAGAATAAAAAGAGGAAGCAAAACAGCCCTTATAGGAGAAAATGGCTGTGGAAAAAGTACTTTAATAAAAGCAATAATAAATAACTCTAAAGAAGAAATTAAAATTAATAATAAGGTAAAAATAGGCTATTTTGACCAAGAACAAAAGATTTTAAATGATAATAAAAGCATACTAGAAAACATAAAAGAAAGTTCATCTTATGATGAAGGTTTTATAAGAATAAATTTAGATGGTTTTGGCTTTAAAGGAGATAGTGTTTTTAAAAAAGTTTCTATTTTAAGTGGTGGAGAAAAGGTAAAAGTAGCTTTATGTAAGATTATATTAGCAGATAATAACCTTTTAATTTTAGATGAACCAACAAATTATTTAGATATAAAAGCAGTAGAAAGTCTTGAAGAAGCTCTTAAGAATATGGACAAAACATTATTAATTGTTTGTCATGATAGAAGATTTATAGAAAAAGTATGTGATAATTTAATATTTATAGAAAATAAGAGCATAAAGCAGTTTAGTGGAACTTATAATGAATATATTAAAGAAAAAGAAAAGCCTGATAAAACTCTAAAAAGAAAGCTAGAAGAAAAAATGATTATAGAAAATAAGCTTTCAGAAGTTATATCTTTATTATCAGTAGAAAAAAATGAAGATATAAAAAATCAGCTTAATGAAAAATATAATGAATTATTAAAACAGC
The DNA here is from genome assembly GCA_022785265.1 of Clostridium sp. GTDB lineage: Bacteria > Bacillota > Clostridia > Clostridiales > Clostridiaceae > Clostridium. The sequence continues at coordinate 1,482 of JALFQD010000352.1, forward strand.
TTAAAGAAGTAAATAGTATTTAAAATGTTTATTTTTCACTTTGAAATATTAAGTAAATAGAATATAATAATAAGTAAGTTATTAAAAAAATAAGACTTTTAAATAAAACTAACAAGGGGGAATGAAACATGAAGGATTTAATTTTTAAAGGTGCAGCAGTTGCAATGGTGACACCATTTAAAGATAATAATGAAATAGATTATGAAGAATTAAATAGGCTTATAGATTTTAACATTGAAAATGGAACAAATGCTATTGTAATAACAGGAACAACAGGTGAATCATCAACTTTATCAGATGAGGAACATAAAAAGGCAATAAAACATACAGTTGAGTATGTAAATAAGAGAATACCAGTAATTGCAGGAACAGGTTCTAATGATACAGAATATGCAGTACAATTATCACAATATGCTGAAAGTGTTGGAGTTGATGGTCTTTTAATAGTTACTCCATATTATAATAAAGCTACTCAAAAAGGATTAATTGAGCATTATACTTATATAGCAGATAGAGTAAATACTCCAATAATTCTTTATAATGTGCCATCAAGAACAGGAGTTAATATAGCACCTGAAACTTATTTAGCTTTATCAAAACATAAGAATATTGTAGCAGCAAAAGAAGCAAGTGGAGATTTATCTACTCTTCTTAAGACAAGAGCATTATGTGGAGATGATTTAGCTATATATTCAGGAAATGATGATCAAATAGTTCCAATATTATCTCTTGGAGGAGCAGGAGTAATATCAGTATTATCAAATGTAATGCCAAAAGAAACAAGCGATATATGTAAGCTATACTTTGAAGGAAAGGTAAAAGAAAGTGCAGAACTACAAATAAAGCTTTGTGATTTGATAAATGCTTTATTTGTAGAGGTAAATCCAATTCCAGTAAAAACTGCATTAAGACTTATGGGCTATAATGTAGGAAAGCTAAGAATGCCATTAAGTGAGATGACAGAAGGAAATCTAGAAACATTAAAA
>JALFQD010000368.1 GCA_022785265.1 Clostridium sp.
TGGGAAGAATATGCATGGACCAATGTATGATAGATGTAACAGATATAGGTGAAGTAAAAGTTGGAGATGAAGTAATACTTCTTGGAGAAAAAGGAAACTTAAAATTTAATGCAGATGATTTTGCAGAAATTATGGGAACAATAAATTATGAAATAACTTGTATGCTTAAGCAAAGAATTCCAAGAGTTTATGTAAAAGAAGGAAAAGTTGTTAGTGTAAAAAATTATATATAAAATTAATTTGTTTTAAAGAGGCATTTAAAGAATTTGTGCCTCTTTTTTTATTCTGCGTTGATTTGGAGCTAGCAGGGCGGAAAAAGCAAAGTAATAATTAAAACTTTTTTATATAAAAGCTTTAAAAAAATAGTAAACAGTAGTATACTAAATATATAGAAAATATTGAAAAAAATTATCCATATATTGTATAATACAAGTGATAATTTAAATAATTTATAGAGGTGATTTAAATGGATTTAATGAAGTTACCAAATACTGAATTAGAGGTTATGCAAGTTATTTGGGATAAAGAACTAGAAGGACCAGTATCTTCAAAAACAGTAACAGACTTTTTTTTAGAAGAAAAGAATTGGAAAAGAACCACTACTCTAACAATACTTGGAAGATTAGAGGAGAAAAGATTTTTAAATACTGATAGAGAGCTAAGAAGAAACAGATATACATCATTAGTAAGTAAAAAGGAATATTTAGCTTTTATAACTAAATATTATTTAGAAAATGTTTATGATAATTCTGTAAAAAAGCTTTTTGCAGGGCTTTTAGACTCTAAAGAAGTAACAAAGGATGAATTGTTAAACATATTGAAAGAAATGTAAAAGATTATCCTCTATTTTTTTAAGAAAGAATGTAGTAATATCTTATTTAAGAAAACTCTTAAATTTATGATTGAAGTTAATTATTATAATTAATAAAAATATAAAGAATTTATTATTTAAGAAAATTTTTAAATTATGGAGGAAAAATGAATAAGATAAAAGCAGTATTATTTGATATGGATGGAGTAATATTTGATACAGAAAGAGAGTATTTGCAAGAGTGGAATAAAATTTTTGAAAAATATGGCTATGAGATGAAAAAAGAAATATATGTATCAGTAATGGGAAGAGGACGCAAAAAAGTTAAGGAAATATTTAAAGAAAAATTTGGAAATAATTTACCGATAGAAGAAATGTACATAGAGAAAGATAAAATGCTTAAGGAAGCCATTGAAAATAATAAGGTACCATTAAAGCAAGGAGCACTAGAATTATTAGAATTTTTAAAGAAAAAAGGATATAAAACAGCATTAGCTACATCAGCTAAAAAGGACAGAGTTAAAAGCCAAGTTACTCATGCAAAAATAAACAATTTGTTTGATGCCATAGTATGTGCAGATGATATTGTTAATTCTAAACCTGATCCAGAAATATTCTTAAAAGCGGCAGAAAAGGTTAATATAAAACCAGAAAATTGTGTAGTAATAGAAGATTCAGAAGCAGGAATAAGAGCAGCTTTTAATGCAGGAATGATTGCTTTTCATGTTAAAGATTTAAAAGAAGCTGATGAAAGTATAACAAAATATTGTGATAAAAACTTTGAAAATTTAATAGAAATAAAAAAATATATAGAAAATATGTTATAAGATGAAGAACATAATATTTAAAAATTTAAATATTATGTGTTTTTTACAAAAAATTATATTTATAAATTATAGATATATTGTCAAGACAGTAATAAAGCTTAACGGAAGAGACAAACTTAGAAATCTTATTATTACATATATCTCGAATAAAAACGACAGTATTTATTTAAATAATACAAAAATATTGCATTTGCAACAAAAAGTAGTTATAATTAAGTTATAGAACTATTTAAATTAATGGAGGTGATATAATATGAATGTATTAATTGAAGGAGAAAAAAAGAAAATAAATAAAGGTTTAATATTTTTAATTGTATACTTATTAGAGTTTTCTATTCAATTTATAGTGGCATTTCTTATTCCTATTATTGTGGAAAATAAAAAAATAAGTATGGAATCAGCTGACTATTTTATAAAGGTATTCTTAGCCTCATTAATTATAGGTACTGTACTTGGCATTATAGTATCAAAAATAATAGAAGAACAAGAAGAAAGAAAGTTTATAACTGTTACAGAAACTGGTGTCAAAGGTATAACAAATGAAAATTTTACTACTACTTTCAAAGAATTTTCTGTAGATTTTAATAAAATCATTTCTGTAGATTTACATAAAAATGCAATAATAATAAATACCTATGATGATAGTTATGTTTGTAGTGGTTATGATAATGTTTCCAAAATAAAAGATACAATAATAGAAAAATTCTAAAGCTTGAAAGATTTATTGAAAAATGTTAAAATTAAGTTGCCCAATTTTAAAGGAAAAGTCTAAGAAAGAGGGAATTTATAAAAAATCGTTCTGAAGTTTATGAGGGTTAGTCCCAAGTTATAAGGCGATTACAATAAGATAGGAATTTTTACTATCCTTATGCCTTTTTCTGGTATAAGGATTTTTTTATTCAATAGATATAATTTGTTAAACTGAACATATTAAGCCTATTAATAAAGTTTAACAAATTTTCTATAAAAGGGAGGGGTTTTATGGAAACTAGAATTGCATTAATTGGAATAATAGTTGAAGATATAGAGTCTGCTGGAAAAATAAATGAAATTTTACATGAATATTCTCCTTATCTTGTTGGAAGAATGGGTAACAAAACTGTTACAATAAATTTAAATAAATCTGTATAAATATATACAGAGAGAAGTATAGATTTTATTGAATAGAAAGCCCTTTATATACAGTGATGTATGTAAACTCAGTGTTAATTGCTTTTAATCCCTAAAGCCTTACACCTAAACAGTAGTTAGAAATGACAAGCTGAAATGGTGCGAAAGCAGAAA
>JALFQD010000395.1 GCA_022785265.1 Clostridium sp.
TAGAGGTGATAGTGATGGGATTAATTTAGTAGATAAGAAAGTAATAGTTATAGTAAAGCTTTATGGAGTAATATATAAACTGAAATGAGTTATATATTATAATAAATTACTATAAAAATGCAGTATTTTAAGGGGGACATATTGAATGTTAAATTATAAAAAGTATAAAAGATTTGAAACAATAAACTTTAAGGAAAGAACATGGCCAAATAAAACTATAACAAAGGCACCTATATGGTGTTCAGTAGATTTAAGAGATGGTAATCAGGCATTAGTTAATCCAATGACTGTTGAAGAAAAATTAGAGATGTTTAATCTTTTAGTAGAGTTAGGATTTAAAGAAATAGAAATAGGATTTCCATCAGCATCACAAATAGAATATGATTTTTTAAGAACTTTAGTTGACAAGAATTTAATTCCAGATGATGTTACAGTTCAGGTTTTAACACAAGCAAGACCTCACTTAATAAAGAGAACATTTGAAGCATTAAAAGATGTAAAAAAGGCAATTGTTCATATTTATAACTCAACATCAGTTCTTCAAAGAGATGTTGTATTTAATATGAGCAAGGAAGAAATAAAGAAGATAGCTGTAGATGGAACAAATTTAGTTAAAGAATATGTTAAGGATTTCCCAGGAGATATTGTTTTAGAATATTCTCCAGAAAGTTTTACAGGAACAGAGGTTGATTATGCTTTAGAAGTATGTGATGCTGTATGTGATGCATGGGGAGCTTCTAAGGATAAAAAAGTAATAATAAATCTTCCTTCAACTGTTGAAATGGATACTCCAAATGTTTTTGCAGACCAAATAGAATGGATGTGTACACATTTTAAAGATAGAGAAAGAGTAATAGTAAGTGTTCATCCACATAATGATAGAGGTACAGGAGTAGCAGCAGCAGAATTATCATTACTTGCAGGAGCAGATAGAGTTGAAGGTACTTTATTTGGAAATGGTGAAAGAACTGGAAATGTGGATATTTTAAATATAGCATACAATATGTTTTCTCAAGGTGTTAATCCTGAATTAAACTTAGAAAATATTCAAAAGATTATTGATGTTTATGAAAGATGTTGTAAGATTCCAGTTCATATAAGACATCCATATGCAGGAGAATTAGTATTTACAGCATTCTCAGGCTCTCATCAAGATGCTATTAACAAAGGAATGAATAAATACAAAGAAAGAGAAGGGCAATATTGGGAAGTTCCTTATTTACCAGTAGACCCAAGTGATTTAGGAAGAGAGTATGAAGCATTAGTAAGAATAAATAGCCAATCTGGAAAAGGTGGGGTTGCCTTTGTAATGGATAAATACTTTGGCTATAAGATGCCAAAAGCTATGCATAAAGAATTTGCAGATGTAATACAAAAGATTTCTGAGAAAAAAGGAGAAGTTGCTCCACAATTAATTATGGATAAATTTACTGAAGAATATCTTGAAGTAACTGGTCCATTTAAATTAATAAAGTGTAATGTTTCTGATATGCCTGAAAATAGCAATCCAAATGCAGATACAAAGGTTGTTGTAAATTTAGAGTATAATGGAAAAGAAATGGAGTTAACAGGTTTAGGAAATGGACCAATAGATTCATTAAAGAGAGCATTAACAGATTCAAAATTAGTTGATACAACAATTATAGATTATACAGAGCATTCTTTAGGAAAAGGTTCTGAAGCAAAAGCAGCAGCTTATGTTTATATGAAAAGAAATGATAATAATAAAGAAACTTTTGGAGTTGGAGTAAATAGCAATATTACTTTAGCATCAATAAAAGCTGTATTTAGTGCATTAAATAGATTATATAAATAATTTTAATAAATCAAACTTTATTATTAATCTTAGTATTAAAAAATAATATAATTAACTTAATAGTATAGAAAAAGAAATCTTAAGTATATAAGCTTAAGGTTTCTTTTTTAAAATAAATATATAATTATATTAAAACTTTATGAAAAAAATATATAAATTGTTATAATTTTGTATTGCACCTATTGACTTAGAGTGTACTATAAGTAGTATAATTACTTTATGGAGGAAAATATGAAGTATTCAATAAAAGAAGTAGCAGAAAAACTAAATATTTCACAATACACTTTAAGATATTATGATAAAAAAGGATTAATACCTTATTTGCAAAGAGAAAATAATGGAATAAGAAGATACACTGATGAAGATATTGATTGGATAAGAATGATTATATGTTTAAGAAATATTGATATGCCAATTGAAAAAATACATGAATATATAAATTTATATCTTCAAGGAGATGAAACTATTGAGCAAAGAAGAGTATTAATGCAACAATATAAAAAATTTATTGAAGATAAAATAAAAGCTATGATAATGAGTCTTAAAATGACAACAAAAAAATTAAATGAGTATGACCCAAAGGTTGTAGATATATTAAATGAAGAAATTTTATTAAATTTTAAGGAGGAATAAAAATGAGTTATGAAGAAGTATTTTACAGATTAAAAAATATATTTTTAAAGGCAGATGCAAATAAGATAAATGGGAATTTTGCTTTTCAATTTAATATAATTGGAGAAGGGGAAGGAATCTTTTATGTTGAAATTAAAGATAAAAGAATATATGTAGAACCCTATGAGTACCATGATAGAGATGCCATATTTATTGCACCTGCAAAAGTATTTTTTGATATAGCTGAGGGAAGATTAAATGCAGTAAAGGCATTTTCTTTAGGTAAGCTAAAAGTAGCAGGAGATTTAGGAAAAGCATTAGAAATACAAAAATTGATAAAATAAATATAATGTATTCCAAATAAATACAAAATTAAAAAAATCCATCATACAAATACAAATGTTTATAAAATATATTGATTTTATAAAAAAACATATATATAATATCAACTGTAATAAAATAATGTTCGGATGAAAATAGCGGGAGAGAAGTAGCATATAAGTATTTATGTGTTATTCACCGAAGAGGGAAATATTTCAGGTAAAGGGACCGTTATTGGACGAAACTTTGGAGAGACTCATTAAATTGGGCACCGAAGGAGCAAGACTTTAAGTCGAAACTTTCAGGTAAAAGGACAGAGAGATAATAATAGTTTTTTTAAGTGGAAATCTCTCTAAAAATTAAAAGGGGGCTTTTTTTTATTATGAAAGAAGTTTTAGAAAGCATTAATAATCTTATTTGGGGTCCACCATTATTGATATTATTAGTTGGTACAGGAATTTATTTAACAATAAGATTAAAATTACTTCAAGTGTTTAAGTTACCATTAGCTTTAAAATATGTATTTGGAAAAGATGAAGAAGCTAATGATAAAGATGCAAGTGGTGACGTTTCTAGTTTTGGAGCATTATGTACAGCTTTGTCAGCAACAATAGGAACTGGAAACATAGTAGGAGTTGGTACAGCTATAAAGTTAGGAGGTCCTGGAGCATTATTATGGATGTGGCTTGCAGCCTTTTTTGGTATGGCTACAAAATATGCAGAGGGAGTTCTTGCTATAAAGTACAGAGTAAAGGATGAAAATGGAGAAATGGCTGGAGGCCCAATGTATTATATAGAAAAGGGCTTAGGCTTAAAATGGCTTGCAAAAATATTTGCATTTTTAGGAGTTGGAGTTGCATTTTTAGGAATTGGAACCTTTGCACAAGTTAATTCTATAGCTTCAGGGTTAAAAGAAGCATTTAATGTTCCACTATGGATTACTGCAATAGTAATAACTGTAATAGTAGCATTAGTAACATTAGGTGGTATAAAAAGAATTTCAAAAGTTTCAGAGGCAATAGTTCCTTTCATGGCAGTTTTATATATTGTTGGAGCTTTAATTGTTTTGATATGTAATTTTTCTGTAATTCCACAAGCAATAGCACTTATAGTTAAAAGTGCATTTAATCCTAAAGCAGCATTAGGAGGAGCAGCTGGTATTACTATTCAAATGGCAATACAAAAAGGTGTTGGAAGAGGAGTATTTTCAAATGAAGCTGGACTTGGAAGTGCTCCAATAGCAGCAGCAGCGGCTAAAACAAACTCAGCAGTAAGACAAGGTCTTATTTCTATGACAGGAACTTTTTTTGATACTATAGTAATTTGTACAATGACAGGACTTGCAATAGTTATAACAGGCTCTTTTAATGGAAGTGCAGAAGGTGCAGCTTTAACAACTACAGCTTTTACAACAGGTTTACCAGCAGTTATAAGCTTTTTAGGTAAGTACATAGTAAATATAGGGCTTGTATTTTTTGCTTTTACTACAATTCTTGGCTGGAATTATTATGGTGAAAAATGTATGCAATACTTAGCAGGAGTAAAAGCTATATTACCATATAAAATTATATTTATAGTATTGGTTGCTATAGGACCATTCCTTTCATTAGATTTGATATTTATAATTGCAGATATAGTTAATGGACTTATGGCTTTCCCTAACTTAGTAGGGCTAGTAGGTCTTAGAAAGGTTGTAATACAAGAAACAGAAATGTTTTTTGAAAATCTAAAAAGAGAAAAAACAAAAGTTTTATCAATAGAATAAAAATTTTACAAAAAGAGCTATACATTAAGTATTAATGCAATATATAGTATTTTATAAGATAACACTATATATTGTTATAAAATTTTTTATGTATAGCTCTTTTAATTATAATTTGTTAAATAATATATCTAATATCTTAATTGAAAAGATTTTTCTTCTGGTTTTAAATTTATGGTCTTTATAGATATATTATCAACTCGTATAAAATAATTTCCTTCTTTTATTTCTGAAATAAATTTATATATAGTATCTTTTTCTCCTTGTACTTCAATTTCTACCATGCCATTATCCATGTTTCTTACACTTCCTGTAAGATTATATTTAGAAGCAATATTAATAGTAAAAAATCTAAAGCCAACGCCCTGAACTCTTCCCTCTACAACAATATAATAACGTATCACAAGTATCATCTCCTGCAAGAATATTCTAAAGTTATTAACATACTTTTGAGTAAGTTAACATAATATAAATATTATAATATAATTTTTTGATAATATAAAAGAAAAAATGTTTACAATTTTCAGAAAATTTGTTATAATCAAATAAACGATTGTGTTAAAGAGAGGGGATTCGTTATGGAAAAGACATTAGCATTAGTAAAACCAGATGGAGTAGAAAACAATCATGTAGGAGAAATATTATATGATTATGAAAAAGCAGGACTTAAAATTAAAGCTCTTAAAATGATAAAAATAAATAAGGAATTTGCAAGACAACACTATATAGATTTAAAAGATAAACCTTTTTATGGAGAACTTGTAGATTTTATATCAAGAAGTCCTTTAGTAGCATTAATATTAGAAGGTGAAGATGCAGTAAATAAAGTTAGAAGTATAAATGGTGCAACTGACCCTAAGGCAGCTAAAGAAGGTACAATAAGAAATAAATATGCAAAAGATAAAACTGAAAATACAGTACATGGCTCAGATTCAGTAGAAAATGCAAAGAGAGAAATATCAATGTGGTTTCCTGAATTTTTAGATTCATATTTAGATAATTAAAGTTAAAAAAATAAAAAGCAAAGTTATTTGCTTTTTATTTTTATCCAAGCATCGTAGTATAATTTTAAGGTTTCTCTGTCTAAATCTCTAAAGACTTCGCATTTATCTAAAAGCTCATCAGTAGGATAAGTTTCTTTAACGTCTTCATCAAGCATTTCGTATGTTTTCCAGTTAGGGGTGTAGTATTCTATGTAATCTACATTTTGCTTGCCATTGTCAGGGTCTGTTAAAAAATTTATAAAGGCTTCAGCGCCTTCTTTGTTTGGAGCACCTTTAGGGATTACCATAGCATCAAACCATTTATTTGAGCCTTCTTCAGGAACAGAATAAACTAATTTATCATTTTCACTCATTATATAAGCAGCATCTCCTGACCATACGGTTGCCATAGCTGCTTCATCAGCTATCATAACATCTTTAACTTGGTCTACAAACCAGTTTTTTACTATAGGTTTTTGTTTTAAAAGTAAGTTTGTAGCTTCATCAATTTCTTTTGGGTGTGTTGAATTTATAGAATAGCCTAATTTTTTTAAGGCAATGCTCATAGTATCACGAACAGAATCAAACATTATTATTTCATCAGCATATTTTTCATCCCAAAGAATATCCCAGCTTGTTACAGGCTCATCAACAACCTCAGGATTATAAATAATTCCTATAGTTCCCCACATGTAAGGGACAGAGTATTCGTTGTTAGGGTCATAATCTAAGTTTTTAAACTTTTCATCAATGTATTTATAATTAGGTATATTATCAAAGTTAATTTTTTCTACCATATCTTCTTTAATCATTTTTTCAATCATATAGTCAGAAGGAAAAACAAGGTCATATTTATTACTTCCAGATTTTAATTTTGAATACATGGTTTCATTAGTATCATAAGTTGAATAATTTACAGTATAACCTGTTTCCTCTTCAAACTTATCTATTAGCTCTTCATCTATATAATCCCCACAGTTAAAAACAGTTACAGTCTTGTTATCTTCTTTAGATGAACCACATCCTACCATAAAAGAAAGAGATAAAATACTTAATAAAATAGTTGAAATCAGTTTTTTATTTATTTTCATTATTCTTCACCTCTTGATAAACTTTTCCTATTTGCAATTAAAAGTAAAATAAGAACTGTTAAGAACATTATTGTAGAAAGTGCATTAATTTCTGGTTTTATTCCTCTTCTTGCCATAGAGTAAATTTCTATAGATAAATTTGTAACTCCAGGACCTGTGGTAAAGAAGGAAATAGCAAAATCATCTATAGACATAGTA
>JALFQD010000037.1 GCA_022785265.1 Clostridium sp.
TTGATAATAAAAATCTTAAATTTACACTAGATAAGGTGATGAAGTCAAGGGTAGAAAGAGCAAGAAAAATAATAGATAAATTAAACTCCATGAATATTAATATAACTATGGAGGATGTTCTAGAGCATGGAAATCATTCTATTGGAAGGGGAAATATAGCAAAGGCTATAGTAAGCAAAGGGTATGCTAAAAACTATAAAGAAGCTTTCGATGAATATTTAATGCAAGGAAGAGCAGCATATGTTAAAGGGGAAAAATTAACTTTTAAAGAAGTGTTAAATATAATAAATGACAGTGGAGGATTAGCAGTACTTGCCCATCCAGGCAAAATATACAGAAGTATAGAAGTTGAAGGCATTATTAAAATGTTCAAGTGTCATGGTTTAAAGGGAATAGAAGTTTATCATCCAAGTCATAGTAAAGAACAAATAAATACATTTTATAATTTAAGCAAAAAATATAAATTATTAATCAGTGGGGGTAGTGATTTTCATAATTTTAAGAAAAACGGAAAAAACATAGGCTCTCAAGGTATTAATGAGTTATTATTAGAAAAAATAATAAATTTCAAAGAAAAGTTATAATTTTGGAGGAATAGATAATGGAATATTCAAGAAAGGCAAAAAACATTAACCCATCAATTACTTTAGCCATTACAGCAAAAGCAAAGGCTTTAAAGGCAGAAGGAGTAGATGTTGTTAGTTTTGGTGCAGGAGAACCAGATTTCAATACACCAAAAAACATTATTGATGCAGCAATACGTGCAATGGAGGAAGGAAAAACAAAATATACTCCAACAGCAGGTATTTTAGAACTAAGAGAAGCTATTTGTAATAAACTTGAGAAGGATAATAATTTAAAATATAATCCAAATCAAATAATTGTTTCTACTGGTGCTAAGCAATGTTTAGCAGATGTTTTTATGGCTATATTAAATCCAGGAGATGAGGTAATAGTACCTACTCCATATTGGGTAAGTTATCCAGAACTAATAAAGTTAGCTGATGGAATTCCAGTATTTGTAGAAGCAAATGAAAAAGCAGGTTACAAATATACTATAGAAGATTTAGAAAACGTAGTTACAGATAAAACTAAAGCTTTAGTTTTAAATAGTCCTAACAATCCAACAGGAACAATATATCAAAAAGAAGAACTTGAAGTTATTGCTGAATTTGCAAAAAAACATAATATATTAATAATTTCAGATGAAATGTATGAAAAGCTAATATATGATGGAGAAAAGCATATAAGTATAGCATCATTATCTCAAGATGCTTATGAAAGAACAATAGTTATAAATGGTGTTTCTAAAGCATATGCAATGACTGGATGGAGAATAGGATATGCAGCTGCAAAGGAAGAAATTATAAAGCTTATGGTAAGTGTTCAAAGCCATGTAACTTCAAATCCTAATTCAATAGCTCAATATGCTTCAGTAGAAGCTTTAAATGGACCAACAGATGAATTAGTAAAAATGATAGCAGAATTTGATAATAGAAGAAAGTTCATGGTTAAAAGAATAGGAGAAATTGAAGGTCTTGACATAATATATCCAAAGGGTGCATTCTACTTAATGATAAATGTAAGCTGTACTTATGGAAAAGCTATAAACGGAAAAACTATTAAAAGCTCACTAGATTTTTCATCAGAACTTCTAGAAGAAGAAAAAGTAGCAGTAATACCAGGAGCCGCATTTGGATTAGACAAGTTTGTAAGACTTTCTTATGCAACATCACAAAAAGACATCGAAGAAGGACTAAACAGAATAGAAAACTTTATAAAAAAGTTAAAATAATAAATTCTTAATATAAGTATGTTATAAGAGGTTAAGCTAACTTTTTATAACATACTTTTTTGCATTATAAGGAAAATATATTATTTATTGAGTTGTGGATAATTTTCCAAACTAATAATATATTAACTCTACTTTTTCATACAAATTATCATATATTTTATAATATTAATTTGCCCATTAAAATCTTAGTTTTCTTATTTTATGAGGGTGTGACTTGGAGCCTGTCGACGGAACAACCGAATAACATAAGAAAACTAAGATTTTTTAATCTGCCTTTTCTATTTTAATAGATATGTGTATAATAAACTTATAATCTATTTATTTGGAGGAAAACAATGAAAAAGTTAGCCATATTTGATATTGACTTTACTATAACTAAAAAAGAAACTTTTATACAATTATTTTTTTATTCTATTAAAAAGGATATAAAAAATATAAAATATATTCCTAGAGCTATTTATAGTGGAGTAATGTATGGACTAGGATTTTTTGATGAAAAGGCTGTTAAGGAGTGCTTTATAAAATTTTTAGTTAATAAGGATGAAAGTACATTAAAAAGATTTGTGAGAGACTTTTATAAGGATGTTTTAAGTAAAATTCTTTATAAAGATTCAATAGATATGATTAAAAAGCTTAAAGAAGAAGGTTGTGATGTTTATCTTATATCTGCTTCAGGTGAGTTTTATCTTAAAGAACTTTATGAAATAAAAGAAGTTGATATGATAATAGGAACAAGATTTGAGTTTAAAGATGGAATATTTACAGGAAAAATGATAGGGAAAAACTGCAAAGGAGAAGAAAAGGTTCATAGACTTAAAGAAGTATTACATAAAAAAAATATAGAAGTAGATTTTAAAAATTCATATATGTTTTCTGATTCATTATCAGACAAGCCTCTTTTAGACTTGGTAGGAAATCCATATTTAATTAATTACAAGAAAAAAACTAATATGAAGGTATTAAATTGGAAATAAGATATAATTGATGTATATAAAAGTGGTATAATAAAAAATAGGTAAAATGAAAGGAAGTAATATTTATGGATGTTGTTAAAGATTTTTATATATCAAATGGTACTGTAAAAAGTACTGAAGAATGGACTGATGAACCTTCAGGAAAGGTTATATATGAAGTAATAAGAATAATAAATGGAAAACCTTTATTTTATGAAGAGCATTATGAGAGAATGCAAAACTCTTTTAAATTAAGCAATGAAAAATTTAAAATAAGTGAAGAAAAGCTAAAAGAAGATATTGATAAATTAGTTAAAGCTAATGATTCAGAAATAGGAAATATAAAACTTACTTATAACACTACTTCTAAAGAACTTAGAGGATTTTTTATAAAACATTCTTACCCAACAGAGGAAATGTATAAAAACGGAGTAAGCACAATTATCTATTTTGGAGAAAGAGAAAATCCAAATGCAAAAGTAATTAATCAAAACTTTAGAGATGCTGTAAATAATGAGATAAAGAAAAAAGAAGCTTATGAGGCTATATTAATTGATAGAAACGGATTTATAACAGAAGGAAGCCGTTCTAATATATTTATGATAAGAGATAGAAAGCTTTATACTTCAAAGGTTGAAGCTGTTTTACCTGGAGTTACAAGAACAGAAATAATAAAAATGGCTAAAAATAATGGAATAGAAGTCATTGAAGGAAATGTAAACTATAAGAACATAAAAATGTTTGAAGGCTTATTTATATCAGGAACATCTCCTAAAATACTTCCAATATGTAAGGTTGATGATGTTGAATTTGATGTAAATAATGAATTTTTAAGAGAACTTATGAGAGAATTTGATGAAGTAATTGAAAATTATTCAAAGTAGTAAGTGATAGAGCTAAGCACTCTCACTACAACCATAAGTACCCAGAAAAGTACCAGTGACAAGCTCTTAGAAAATAATAATAGCAAATGATAGAATATTAAATAAAAAATGAATAAAATTTTTATAGCACTAGCGAAAAATCTAGTGCTATTTTCAATGTCTATTGTTATATGATTTCTTTTGGTGTTTCTTGTGGTAAGGATAAGAAAAATAAATTATTATTTTCTTTATGAAAGTTAAATTCTCTCAAGCAATTCAGAAGGTTTAATTGCTAAAACTTTGCTGCTCATAAAATCTCGGATATTTCGAGTTATAATAAAGTCAGTCTTTATTCGATTAGCACAAACCATTTGAAGTGCATCTTCATAATCAGATGTTTTCATTGCAGCTGCTTTTTTTAAGTCATCAGATTTTAAATCAGCAACTTTGAAGATTAGAAAAAGTTGGTTAATAATCTCTTGAGTTTTTTCAGGTGTCAGTTCCTTTCTAAGAATATACACAATATTAGGAACTGAGAGAGCAGAAATATAACCCTCTATTTTATTTATCTCACAATATTTCCATACCTTTGAAGAATCTTCAAGAAAATCAGTTCTTCCACATAAGACATCAAGAATTACATTTGTATCAATCAATACTTTCATATCTCGCCGCCCTTTCTGCTCTTATTGCCTTATCATCATAATCACCTTTTAAAACGCCTACAAGTGAATCTGTGAGAAAGGAAACACTACGTTCTTTAGATATAAGCCTTGCAACTTCGTTACCATTTTTAAGAATAATGATTTCATCTCCCATCTGAACAGCTTGCAAATACTTTCCGAAGTTATTCTGAATATCAGTTGCAGTAACAGTCATCATATTAACACCTCCAAAATTATCACTAATATTATTATACTATATTTTAGCTAAAATGTTAATAGGTTAGCTAAGTGCTCTCACTATGACCCTAAATGTACGGAAAAATACGAGTTATCAACTTTTGGAAAATAATAAGAATATTAAGTCAAAGAATGAATAGAATTTTTATTATAATTTTAGGTTCATTATTTTATGAAGTAGTGACTTAGAGTATGTCAACTAAATAAGATAATGAACCTAAGATTTGTTTAAAAAGCTTATTTAAAAATTACATTGCATTTATAGCACTTGTTATTGGTGGAACAACTTGTTTCTTTCTTGAAAGAACTCCAGGTAAGAAAGCTGTTGATTCTACTAGTTCAATGTTGAATGTCTTTTCAACTATTTCAGGGTTAGGTCCTGCAACTAAAATTTGAGAACCTTCATTTAATATGTCAGTTAAAAGAAGAAGCATTACATTAAATTCACCGTTAGTAGCTTTTTCTGACATATAATTTAACATATCTTCTTTATAAACTGGCATAAATCCATCAATATCCATTGTATTAACTTGAGCTATACCAACTTTATAATCTCCAATTGTAAATGGCTTAAAGTCTTGGTTAAATATTTCATCTACAGTTTTTCCAACTAAAGATGTACCAGCTTTAAACATTTCCTTTGCAAAAGCTTCAATATCTTCTATTCCAGCTATTTCAGCAAGCTTTTTACAAATTTCCTTATCTTTAGGAGTACAAGTTGGACTTCTGAATAATAATGTATCAGAGATAATTGCTCCACATAAAAGTCCAGCGGCTTCTCTAGAAGGTTCTATTCCTATTTCAAAGAAAGATTTAGCAACTATTGTTGAAGAACTTCCTAAAGGTTCATTTCTAAAGAATATAGGATTATTTGTTTGAATATCTGCAACTCTATGGTGGTCTATGATTTCTAGAATTTCTGCTTCATCTAAACCATCAACAGATTGAGCTCTTTCATTATGGTCAACTTGTATAACCTTTTTCTTGAAGTTTGAAATAAGATGGAATCTAGAAATAGTTCCTATAACCTTTCCTTCTTCATCTATAACAGGATAGCTTCCATATCTAGTTTCAGTCATAACCTTCTTAACATCTTCAACTAATTCATCTGTTGAGAAAGATACAAGATTTTCTTTTGCCATAAGATATTCAACAGGAATACTTTGTACAATTAATCTTGAAGTTTCAAATGAATCATGAGGAGTGCTTATAACAGTAATTCCTGCCTTAACAGCCTTTTCATGAAGATAATCTGATAATCCATTAGAGCCAGTGATTATCATAAGAGAAACATTTATATCAATTAAAGCTTCTTGTACATCAGGTCTGTCTCCAACTATAGCAATATCCCCTTCAACGATTCTCTTTCTCATGTTATAAGGTTGCATTGCAGCAACTTTAATTTTGCCAGGGAATTTTTTAACTTCTGGATTAATATAAATTTCTTTAGCATCTAAAGTATCAATTATGTTTTCAATAGAAGTGTTACTTTTTTCAAGTATTGTACTATCCCAGTTGTCCATGTAAGAAGAAGTAAGATTTGAAACAGATAAAATTCCCACAAGTTGCTTGTGACTATCTGCAACAGGGATTGATTTTACATTCTTCTCTTTCATGATATTCCATGCAGTTTTTAAAGAAGTTTTAGGAGCAATTGGTTCAATTGCATCTATATCTAAGTCTTTAACTTTTAATTTTACTGTCTCTAGGTATTCTGGAGCTTTTACATTAAAAGTGTCTAAAATATACTGAGTTTCTCTGTTTACATTTCCAAGTCTTACAGGAACAGCAGGGATTTCCCCAGTTTTGTTTTTAAATTCTGCATATCCATAAGCTGCACAAATGGAATCAGAATCTGGATTTTTGTGTCCAGTAACATATATTATGTTTTTCAAAGGTTTTCCTCCTCTTAGTTATAAAATTTTACATTTTATATTTTAAAACTAATGAAGAAAAATGTAAAGTTTATTACCATAATTCTAATTTTAAAAATCTTCAATATATATAGTATAGAAATTTTTTTAGGAGGAAAAGGCTTGCTACAGGAAAAAACAATAATGCCAGGGTTAACAAAAAGAGAAGCAGAAAAAAGACTTAAAAGCTATGGATTAAATGAATTAAAACATAAAAAGAAAGTATCACCAATCAAAACTTTTTTATTGCAATTTAATGATTTTATGGTATGGGTTCTTTTAGGTGCAACTGTAATATCAGCATTTATGGGAGACGTGGCAGATGCTATAACTATTATAATAATAGTAGTTGTAAATGCTATTTTAGGATTTATTCAAGAATTTAGAACAGAAAAATCCTTAGAAGCATTAAAAAACTTAGCTGCTCCAACTTGCAAGGTTTTTAGAGATGGTAGTCTTTGTGTAATTAATTCTGCTTATTTAACCATAGGAGATGTAGTAATTTTAGAAGCAGGAGATAGAATTCCAGCAGATGGAGAGTTTATTGAGTTATCTGGAATTATGGTAGATGAATCCCTTCTTACAGGAGAATCTATTGGGGTAAGTAAAGATTTTAAAAATTGTTTAGGGTTTATGGGGACAACAATATTAAAGGGAAAGGGATTATTTAAAGTTACTGGAATTGGAATGAAAACAGAGATGGGGAAAATTGCAAATTTGCTTGATAATATTGATGAAGAAAAATCTCCATTAAAAGAAAGGCTTGATGGACTTGGTAAAATACTTGTAGTAGCGTGTCTTATAATATGTGCTATTGTAACAATTCTTGGAATTATAAGAGGAAATGATATTGGAGAAATGTTTTTACTTGGAGTTAGCCTTGCAGTTGCAGCAATTCCAGAGGGGCTAGCTGCCATAGTTACCGTGGCTCTTGCTTTAGGAGTTTCTAGAATGTTAAAAAGAAATGCTTTAATAAGAAAGCTTCCAGCAGTAGAAACTCTAGGTTGTACGTCTGTTATATGTTCAGATAAAACAGGAACTTTAACACAAAATAAGATGACTGTAAAGGAAGTTTATATTAATGGAAGAATATTTGAAGTTCCAAAAGAAACATTAACAGAAAGTACAATGCTTATGAAAGCTTTAGTTTATTGTAATGATTGTAATTATGACTTTAAAAAAATAAAAATTGATAAATGCATATCAGGAGACCCAACAGAAATAGCTTTAATAAAATTATTTTTTAAGGATACAAAGGTTTTGGAAGGATTTTTGTCAAAAGCAGAAAGAGTTTATGATATTCCTTTTGATTCTAATAGAAAAATGATGTCTGTAATAATGAAGGAAGATGGAAAGGAAATAGCCTATATAAAAGGTGCACCTGAAAAAATTATAGAAAGATGTTCATTTATATTAGAAAATAATAAGGTAAAGCCTTTTACATTTCAAAAGAAAAGACAGGTAGCAAATTTTATAGAAGCAATGTCTTCAAGAGCTTTAAGATGCCTTGCAGGAGCATATAAGGTTGAAGGAATAACTAAAAGTAACAAGCTTGAAGAAAATCTTATTTTTATAGGTGTTGTAGGAAGCATAGACCCTCCAAGAGAAGAGGCAAGAGATGCAGTTTTAAAATGTAAGCTTGCAGGAATAAAGCCAATCATGATAACAGGAGACCATAAAAATACAGCCTTAGCAATAGCAAAGGATTTAAGCATATGTACTAATAAAGAACAAGTTTTAACTGGAGAAGAACTTGAAAAAATAAATGATGAAGAGCTTGATAAAAAAATAGAAAAGCTTAGGGTATTTGCAAGAGTATCTCCAGACCATAAACTTAGAATAGTAAAAGCCTTTAAAAGAAAAAATAATGTAGTTGCAATGACAGGAGATGGAGTAAATGATGCCCCAGCAATAAAAGAAGCAGACATAGGAATTTCTATGGGTTTAACAGGAACAGATGTTACTAAAGAAGCCTCTTCAATGATACTTATGGATGATAATTTTGCCACAATAGTCTCTGCCATAGAGGAAGGAAGAGTTATTTATGATAATATAAGAAAATTCATAAGATATCTTTTATCATGTAATCTAGGGGAAGTTCTTACAATGTTTTTAGCCTCAATATTCACACTTCCAACTCCATTAACACCTATTCAAATATTATTTGTAAATTTAGCAACAGATGGACTTCCAGCCATAGCTTTAGGAGTAGACCCACCAGATAGCGATATAATGAGGCAAACACCGAGAAATAAAAAAGAAAGCATATTTGCAAGAGGATTAACAGAAAAAATTGTGGTAAGAGGATGTCTTATAGGTATATGTACTCTTTTGTCCTTTATAATATCAAGATTATATAGAATGGATTTACAAACATGTAGGACTATATCCCTAGCAACTTTAGTAATGTCACAACTTATTCATGTATTTGAATGTAGGTCTGAAAGACATTCTATCTTTCAAATAAAATTATTTACTAATATATATTTAGTAGGAGCAGTTACTGTGTCAATAATAATGCTATGTAGTGTAATATATATGCCATTTTTTCAAGGAGTTTTTCATACAGTATCATTAGAGTTAAAACAATGGCTTATAATTTTATTCTTCTCAGGAATAATAGGATTTGTTAATAGTGTATATTTGTTTATAAAAAATGCAAAATAAAAAATTAAGATTTTGAAAAGATTTAAAATTTACTCCCATGATATAATTTACTTTAGATAGATTATAGTATGGGAGTTTTTATTATGAAAAAAAATATATTGGTAGTAGATGATGAAAAAGAAATAGCAGATTTAATTGAATTATACTTAAAAAACGAAGACTTTAATGTTTTTAAGTGTTATACAGGGAATGAAGCTATTAAATGTATAGAAAAAGAAAAAATAGACCTTGCAATATTAGATGTAATGCTTCCAGATATTGATGGGTTTTCTGTTTGTAGAAAAATACGTGAAAAATATAATTATCCTATAATAATGCTTACTGCAAAAGGAGAAGAAATTGATAAGGTTACTGGGCTGACAATAGGTGCAGATGCTTATTTAACTAAGCCTTTTCGTCCTTTAGAGCTTATTGCTAATGTTAAGGCTCAATTAAGAAGGGCAACTAAGTATAATAATTTAGAGGAAAAAGAAGAGGATAAGTCTCTTATTGTATTTTCTGGAATTGTGTTAAATAAGGCAAATCGTACATGTACTTTAAATGAAAAGCCTTTAAATTTAACTCCAACAGAATTTTCAATTCTATGGCTTTTATGTGAGAAGAGGGGACAAGTAATTAGTGCAGAAAGGCTTTTTGAGCAGGTATGGGGTGAAAAATATTTTACAAATAGCACTAATACAATTATGGTGCATATTCGTCATTTAAGAGAAAAAATGAATGATTCTGCTGAACATCCTAAATATATAAAAACAGTATGGGGAGTTGGTTATAAAATTGAGTAAAAGTAAAGTATCAAAAAAATATAAGTTAGGTTTTATAAAAACTCACATTATTGTAAGTATAATAGCACTAATAGTTTTATTATTACCAGGTATATTGGATAGGATATCTAACAGAAGAATAATAGATTTTATTCAAGCAATGTATGGGTATGATATAGCATATAATATTATGAATATAAAGAATGAAATAATAAACTATTATAGTTTATTTATAATAAGCATTGAATTTATTCTTTGGATAATTGTAGAAAGGGTATATGTAAAGAAGCTTACTAATACAATAAGAGATATGGAATTATTTTTTGAAGGAAATGAAGAGAGTATTGAATTGGATAAGGCTTTTAAGGAATTAGAGTATGATTTAAATAAGTTTAGACAAGAAAATATAAGAAATGCTGAAAAAGCAGAGATAGAAGTACAAAGAAAGAATGATTTAATTACATATTTAGCTCATGATATCAGAACACCACTAGCTTCAGTTATTGGATATTTAAGTCTTTTAGATGAAGCACCAGATTTACCAATAAAGCAGAGAGTAAAATATACACATATAACTTTAGAGAAAGCAAATCGTCTTGAAATGCTTATTAATGAATTTTTTGATATAACTCGATTTAATTTATCATCAATTCCTTTAGAAAAAGAAGAGATAAATCTTAATTTTATGTTAGCACAATTAGCAGATGAGTTTTATCCAATTTTATCAAAAAAGGGACATAGTATAGAATTAGATTTACAAGATAATATGACTATTTTTGCAGATAGAGATAAGATTGCAAGAGTATTTAGTAACTTATTAAAAAATGCTATTTCATATAGTTATGAAAATAGTGTTATAAAAATCAAAGCAAAACAAGATAAGAAAAATACAGTTATAAATTTTGTTAATACAGGTAAGGTAATACCTAAACAAAAACTTAATAACATATTTGAAAAATTTTTTAGATTGGATAGCTCTAGAGCAACAAATACAGGTGGAGCAGGCCTGGGACTTGCTATTGCAAAAAATATAGTTTTGCAACATGGAGGAGATATCTCAGCTGAAAGTAATGAGAAAGAAACAACATTTTCTGTTAAAATTCCTAATTATAAAGTAGAAGACTAAAATGATTATCAGTATTAAGGAAATATTAAGGGTTTATTAATAAAGAGTAAATAAATTATAAATTAAAATTTATTATATTATAGTTAAGGAGATGATAATATGATAGATGAAAGAGCTAATATTAATAATATTAAAGAAATAAGAAAGAAAGCTATATTAAAAGAAAGGAGAAAGAAAGTCTTAAGAAAAAAGATAATTCTATCTATTGCTATTATATTTATTTGTTTTGGTATATTAAAATTTATTGATGTTTTTGGAGACAGTAACTCAGATTCTTATGGTAATATAGATGTTTCTAAGGATATAAAGTCATTAGATATTCCTTTATTTTTGCAAGGAGACAAAAGATGGGGCAATCTTAAATATGGAAATGATACAATAGAAAAAGAGGGATGTGGACCTACATGTTTGGCTATGGTAGTAGCAGGGCTTACTAAAGATTCTAGTATAAATCCTAAAGTGGTTGCAGATTATAGTAAAAAAGCAGGATATTACGATGGTGATTATGGTACAAAATGGGCACTTATGACTGAAGGAGCAGCTAACTATAATTTAAATTCATATGAGGTTCCATTAGAGGAATCTTCAATGCTTAATGAACTTAAGAATGGACATCCAATTATATGTAGTGTAGGACCAGGACATTTTACAAAAACTGGTCACTTTATAGTATTAATAGGATATACTAAAAATGGTGAATTTAAAATTAATGATCCAAATAGCAAAAAAAGAAGTGAAAAAACCTGGAGTTATAAAGAAATAAGCAGTGAAATACGAGGTATGTGGAGTTTTTCATATACAAAATAAAGTTTTTGGACTTACTATCCAAAAACTTTTTTTATTAATATTTTATTGGATAATTAGTCCAAAAACTTTCTTAAATTGGTGAATTATTGAATGATGAGTCTAAAAACTTTCTTATATTGTTACTTTATTGGATTGTATATCAAAAAAATATTTATGATTAATATTTTTTTTGATTGAATAAAATAAGAGAAAGTAGTATATTGGTATAGTGGTATGACCAGTTAAAGATTTGGAGGTATTTTTGTGAAAAGTTTAAAACAATTAATGATTATTTTACTTGCTTATATTTTGGGAGCTGTAGTGCAAAATATATTTAATTTACCAATTCCAGCAACGGTTCTTGGACTTATTTTCTTGTTTATTGCACTATATACTAAGATAGTAAAAATTGAGATGATTGAAGATATGTGCAATACTTTAATATCTCATATGGCATTTTTGTTTCTTCCAGCAGGAGTAGGTCTTATGACTAGCTTTAACTTGATAAAGGAAAATATTTTTGCTTTTGCAGTTATTATTTTGGTTTCTACAACTGTTGTGTGGATTGTGACTGCATATGTTGTTAAATTTTTAAGAAAGGTGTGTTCAAAAGATGAAGGAAATAATTAGCTCCCCAGTATTTGGAGTTTTTATATCTATAGTAGCTTATAAAATAGGTGAAGTTATTAAAGAAAAATTTAAATTCTCTATATTTAATCCATTACTTATTGCAATAATAGTATTAGTAGCATTTCTATCTATTTTTAATATTTCATATGATGATTATAATAAAGGTGGTTCTATAATATCATTTTTCTTAACACCAGCAACAATAGCACTAGCATTACCTCTTTATAAGAAATTTGATTTATTTAAGAAAAATGCTTTCCCTATATTAGTTGGAATTATATGTGGGGTAATTGCAGGACTTGTATGTATAATAGGACTTTCTAAGGCATTTGGTTTAACTGATGAACTTACAAAGTCATTGCTTCCAAAGTCAGTAACAACACCTATTGCTATGGCATTATCTGAACAAATGGGTGGCATGTCTTCTATTACAGTAGTTGCAGTTATTATAACAGGAATTTTAGGTTCTGTTATTGGACCAATTTTAAATAAAGCATTAAAGATAAATGATAAAGTAGCTATGGGAATAGCTATGGGTAATGCATCCCATGCTGTTGGAACATCAAAAGCAATGGAAATTGGGGAAACAGAAGGAGCGATGAGTAGCCTTACTATTGCAATAGCAGGTATAGTAACAGTACTTTTAGCACCTCTTGTTTGGAATATTTTTATAAAGATTTTTGGAGCTTAATTTTATAAATAAAAATATGAATTTAATAAGGCGGGAGTTTTATGAGTAATAAAAAGCTATCACATATAGATAAAATTTTAGAGTCAATTGATAGTCTATTAATAGAAAATAAGGAACAAAAATTAAAGACAAAATTAGCAGAAAAAATAAGAGAGAGTATATTTACAGATGAAATAGTAACAAAAATGAACGAATGTGATTTTTCTGAAATTTTAGAAGAGGACCAGAGCGTAGTAAAACTTTTTGATAGCATTTTTCCTATATTTGTTAAAAAAGATAATACTATATTTAGGTTATATAAGCATAAAATTGAGGTGGATTTATCAGATGATATGAAAGATAGATATATTTATATGTTTAATGATGGTAGATTAACATCTGGATTATTTCAATGCTTTAATATTAGTGATGATGAATATGTATATGGAGTAAAAAAGATTATTGATGCTATAGAACTTTTTAAGAAAGAAATATTATTTACACTTGAAAATTTTAAGGATAATATTGATAAACCTAAGGAAAAAATTAATTATTCAAAAGAAAAAGAAAAGATAGCAATAGATAATTACAATGAACTAATGAAATATTTGGAAAACTAAGTTAAGGAGTTGTCGCATTAGCAAATTTTCAAACAATATATAACATTTTAAATATGTAAAATATAATATATATTGTGATTGAAAGTTTTTATGCAACAGCTCCTTTTGTGAAAATACAATATGAAAGGAAAAAAATATGTTAACACCTATAAAAAATGTGAAGGTATATGAAATAATAATGAATCAGATAAAGGATATTGTAAGAAGTGGTGAGCTTAAAAGGGGTGATAAATTGCCTTCTGAAAGGGATTTAGCATTAAAATTAAATGTGAGCAGAACATCAGTAAGAGAAGCAATAAAGGCTTTAGAAACATTAGGACTTATCGAATCTAGACATGGTGAAGGAAATTATATAAGAAATGATTTTGAAGATATTTTATTAGAACCATTATCAATTGTATTTATGCTTCTTGGAAGTGATAATAATGAAATTTTACAACTTAGAAATGTAATAGAGCCTGAAGTAGCAAAAATAGCTGCAGAAAATATCACAGATGAGGAAATTGAAAAAATAGAGGATATTATTGAAAAACTTTCAACAACTAAAGATAGCAAAGAATGTGCAAGCCTTGATAAAGAATTTCACTATTCTATTGCAAAAGCCTCAAAAAATCATCTTCTTTCAACAATTATCTTTTCTGTATCATCATTAATAGAAGAATATATAGATGAATCAAAAATTTATGATGATAAAAAAGAAGAAGTCATAAAAGAACATAGAAAAATTTTAAAGGCATTAAAAGAACATAATAAAGAAGAAGCCTTTAAAGAAGCTAAAAATCATCTTTCCTTTAGTTAGAGCATAGTGAATATATTATTTTGTCCTGACTTGGAGCCTATAGGGCAGAAGAGCAAAATAATATATTCACTCTGCTATTACCTTCTTTGCATTTTTGTAGCTTGTTGTTTTGCTTTTTTTAGTTGTGAATGGTCAAATGGTGCTAAATCTTTTCTTGTAGTTAAGTTAAGAAGATTTTGAAGAACTATAACATCTGCGTCCTTTTTCCCTTTTATTCCTTTAAGTCCCATTACTATAACCTTATGACCTACTTTTACTGGAATAAATTCTGGCTTTTTAAACCATCTGTTTTTTCTGTAAGTTGCTTTAGCAACACCTCTAGAAGTATCTAATTTAATAACTAAATCAACTATCAATCTTCTTATGATAACATAGTTTTTTTCTGTAAATTTAATAGAAACAACAGTTCCAGAAGCACTAGCTACTCTATCACCGTACTTTTCCATGTATGAATCCTGAAGGTATTTATTCATTTTATCTTTAAGTCCCATTAGTAATCTCCTTTATAAATAAAAATTTACATAATTCCATAATTATTTAAGTGTATTATAGCATAGTTTTTAGTATTTTAAAATACTATTTAATATAGGGTATGTAAAGGTATAGAAAAAGAGAATTTATGTTAGGAGGAGTTAATATGGTTGATTTTATGAGTGAAGCTATGAATATAAAGGATGAATTAATAAGTATAAGAAGGGATATTCATCAAAATCCTGAGCTTGGTTTTGAAGAATATAGAACTTCAAAGATAATACAAGAATATCTAAAAAAAGAAGGAATAGATTTTTATTGTGTTGCAAAAACTGGTGTTTGTGCAGAAATAAGAGGAGAAGGAAGAGGAAAAAAGGTAATAGCACTAAGAGCTGATATGGATGCACTTCCAATTGAGGAAAAGAATGATTGTGAATATAAATCTAAAATAAAAGGAAAAATGCATGCTTGTGGACATGATGCTCATACTGCAATTTTACTTGGAGCAGCAAAGATTTTAAATAAAAATAAAAAATATTTTTCAGGAACAGTAAAATTATTATTTGAACCAGCAGAGGAAACTACTGGCGGTGCATTAATAATGATAAATGAAGGAGTGCTTAAAGAACCTTATGTTGAGAGAATTGTAGGACTTCATGTATCTGAAGATTTAGATTGTGGAAAAATAAGAGTAAAACTTGATATGGTAAATGCTGCTTCAAATCCTTTCACAATAAGAATAAAAGGAAAGGGAGGACATGGAGCAAATCCTGATAAAACAGTAGACCCAATTATAGCTGCTTCAAATGTTGTTATGGCAATTCAAACTATTGCAAGTAGAGAGGTAGCACCAGTAAATCCTGTTGTCATAACAATAGGAAGTATTAATGGAGGAACTGCTCCTAATATAATTCCAGAAGAAGTTACTTTAAGTGGAATAATTAGGACAATTACAAGGGAAGATAGAATATATGTAGTAAAAAGATTAGAAGAAATTATAAAAGGAGTTTGTACAACTTTAAGAGCAGAAGGAAGAGTAGTGGTAGAGGAAGGATATCCTTGTCTTTATAATGATAAGGAAATGGTAAGAAGGGTTAGAAGAATAGGAAAAAGAATTGTAGGAGAAAGAAATGTATTAGAACAAAAAAATCCAAGCATGGGAGTAGAAAGCTTTGCTTATTTTGCTCAAGAAAGACCTTCAGTATTTTATTATTTAGGAACTAAAAATAAAAAGAAAGGTTCAGATAATCCAGCACATAGCAATTTATTTAAAATAGACGAGGAAGCATTACCAATAGGGGTTGCAATGCAGTGTGCAGTAGCATTTGACTATTTGACAAGTTTGTAAAATAATATTAATCTAATTAAGATGGGAAAGTATATTATAGGAGTTGATTATATTTTGAAATTTGAAATAGGAAGCAATGAAGCAGGTCAAAGACTAGATAAGTTTTTGAGAAAGCTTTTAAAAGATGTTCCCTTAAGTGCTATTTTTAAAGCACTGAGAAAGGGAGACATAAGAGTTAATGGTAAGAAGGAAAAAGAAAAATATTCACTTCAAGAAGGAGATTTAATTGAAATAAAGTATATACAAAGCAAAAGAGAAGTAAAAGAAGACTTTATACAAGTAAATTCAAGTGGATTAAAAATTATTTATGAAGATAATAATATGGTTATAGTGGAAAAATGGCCAGGAATTTTAGTTCATTCTAATAGCAATTCAGGAGAACCTACTTTAACAGATTATGTTTTATCATACTTAAAAGGAAAAGGTGATTATATTCCAGAAAATGAATTAACATTTACTCCAGCACCTTGCAACAGACTTGATAGAAATACTTCTGGTATGGTTATATTTGGAAAGAATTTTGAAGCATTAAGAGAACTAAATGAAATTATAAGAGAGGGAAATGTAGAAAAATATTATTATACCTTAACAAAGGGTAAAATAAATGATGGATTATATACAGGATATATTTTAAAGAATGAAAATGAAAATATATCTAAGATATATGAAAAGAAAGTTCCAAATTCTAAGGAAATTGCTATGAAAGTAAAAACAGTACAAACAAATGGAGCATATTCATTCTTAGAAATAAACCTTATTACAGGAAGAAGCCATCAAATAAGAGCACATTTATCTTTCTTAGGAGCACCAGTAATTGGAGATATGAAGTATGGAGACAAAAAGTTAAATTCTTTCTTTGAAAATAAGTTTGGATTAAATTATCAATATCTTTATGCATATAAGCTTATATTTAGGAATACAACTGGTAAGCTTGAGTATTTAAATAATAAAACAATAGCTCAAGCTTTGCCACCAATGTTTAAAAAGATAAAGCAAGACGTATTTAAGTTTTCTTTATAAGATAGGGGTTTTTGGGTATGAAAGAAGGAAATTCAGCAGCAAAGGGAGTATTAATACTTTCAATAGCTGGTATTTTAACAAAGGTTATATCATTATTGTATGTTCCATTTCTTAGGTCTATTTTAGGGCAAGAAGGATATGGAATATATTCTCAAATTACAGAGGTATTTTTATTTGTTTATGCCTTAACTAGTGTAGGTGCACAACCAGCAGTAGCAAAAGTAGTATCTGAATTTATAGCATTAGAAGAATATGAAGACGCTGAAAGAACATTAAAAATTTCTAGAAACTTTTATATATTTATAGGTTTAATAGTTGGATTTTTAATGTTACTTTTAGCTAAACCATTGACAAGACTAGGTAATATTCCAGAAACTGCATATGGAATAATGGCACTTGCACCTTGTGTAGTGATAACAGCAACTTTATCCTCTTATAGAGGGTATATGCAAGGAAAAATGAATATGAAGGTAATAGGTGTATCACAAATTTTAGAACAACTAATTAATGTAGTTATAAGTTTATTATTTGCTTTTATACTTGTTCAATTTAGTCTTGAATTTGGTGCAGCTGGTGGACAAATTGGTACATCTATTGGAGCTTTATTTGCTTGTTTTTATATAATATATTGTAGAAATGAAAGTGAAGATGAATTTGAAGAGTTTACAGAAACCAAAAAAGAAAAAAAGAAAAGTAATAAACAAATTTTAAAAAGAGTTATTTCTTATTCAATTCCAATAATAATAAGTTCAGGGTTACAAAACTTTGGTGGACTTGTTGATATGGTTAATGTAAAAAATAGACTTTTAGCAGCTGGATTTGAAAAAGATATGGCAAATATATTATATGGACACTATTCATTATATAAAACATTATATGGAGTTCCTCTTATATTGATAACAGCTATAGGAACTACAGTACTACCAACAATTTCAAGAGCTATGGCAGTAAGAGATAGAAAAGAAATAAGAAGAAATATAAGATATGCTTTTAAGGTGGCATTAGCAATAGCAATTCCAGCAGCGGTTGGATTATCTATGGTTAGTGAAGAAGTTTATATAAGCTTGTTTGGAAGTACAGATGGAGCTAAGATTATGACAATAGGTTCATTTATAATAATTCTTATGACAATAACACAAATACAAAGTGTAATACTTCAAGGAATAAATAAATTTTATTTTATAGTTGGAAGCTTTTCAATAGGTATAATGTGTAAAATTATAGCAAACTATATTTTTGTTGGAATGCCAAAGATAAATATTTATGGAGCAATAATAGGTAGTACAATATGGCTTATAATTCCATCAATACTGAATCATATAAAAATTAAAAAGACTATGAGGATGAAACTTTCTCTTGTAAGATACATAGTAAAACCTATTTTAGCCTCAACAGTTATGGCTTTTGCAATTTTATTAATTCATCAGCCAGTAAAGTTTATATATAGATTTATTGAGCCTTCAAGGCTTACATCAATTCCAGTGGTTATAATATCAGTAGGTATTGGAGTTTTCATATATGCATATCTTATGATATTAATGAGAGGAATTACAAAAGATGACATACAAAAAATATCACCAAAGGTAATAAGAATGATGCCAAGATTCATGAGAAGAAAACTAAGATAAACTGTATGTTCTCATTTAATGGTTATTAATTGTCCATACCTTAGGAGAGGTGGCATAAACATGGCTATGCTTCTTGTTGAAAGTGAGACTGCAGCTGAACTTCGTCGTATTATTTTGGATATAGTTATAGATACAATCAACCAAAAAGCTGGCGGTGGTACGAAATATATTAACCAGCAAGCTCAAGACTTTATTGGGTCATTTTTACAGGAAGAGAACTACAGAAGAGAATTTACAGATGCTTTGCGTGATTATGTAGATATGGGAAATGCAAAATATGGTCTATATACAGATAAAATTTACCAAAGTATTTTTAAGGAAAAGGCAAAAGAATATCGTAAAATACTTAAACTTAGTGAGAAAGAACGTATAAGGGACACATTTTACTCAGAAATACTAACATTGATATCTTCTTATGAGTGCGGACTGGCTTCAATGATAAAAGAACAATCTAAACAATTAGGAAGAAAACTTAACAACTGGGAATTATCTGACCTTTTTGATGCGTTTGAGAGATTACCAATGTGAAAGCCTCTAATAATTTCTGCACGAATAAAAATGGCAAGCAGGGATATGGCATTAAGAGATGCTTTTCATTATCAACTTGAGGAATATATTAAGCCTCTTGAAAAGTCAGAATATGAAAGATTTTTAGGCACTGCTGGAGATGAACTTGAACGATTGATGTTTGAAAATCAGGATGTTCTTAGACGTCTTAAGGAGAGTGAGTAATGAGTGAAATAGTTTATATTACACCAGAACAGGCAAAAGTTACCCATGCCAAAACCATTGAATATAGTGGCGGAGGCACTCTTGAAGAATTGGATTTTGGAAAGCTTGAAGGTGTTCTCTACAATATTCAAAATGATGACTAGTACCCTACATTTATAGATAAACTGACTCATCTGTTTTTTTTGTACGTGTCAATTTCATTGTTTTGCTGATGGTAACAAGCGCCTTGTCATAACATTATCGACATTATTTCTTTTACAAAATGGTTATCTTGGCATAGCACAGACATTCCTTGCTAAAACTGAGAATATCAGCTTGAATGTTGCAGCTAGTAAGATTGATAAGGAATTACTTCATAAAATTATGAATGCAATTATGAATGATACATATGATACAGATGAAGAACTGAAATTGGAAATCTACAATTCGATAAATCGAGAATTATAAAGAAAAGCCTACATATGGGATATTACTATCCTAAAATGTAGGCTTTAACTTTCTGCTCACCGCTTTAAGATATCATTCAAAACATACTTTCTCGCAAATCCATAAGTGAATTCCTGCAAGGCAGTTCTTTTTTTGTATTTAATGAGTTTATTTTTGAAGCCTAAAATGGTATAATAATGATAATATAACATAATTTTATATATTGATAAATATTTTAGGAGAATGGAGAAATTTATGAGTAAAAATATGATAAAACCTCCAGTTGAGATATTATACAAAGAAGAACTGGATGCATTAAAGAAAAATGATGATGGAGTAAAACCTAGCAATTGGAATTTGTCACCTAAGGCTGTAAGAACATTTATATTAGGAAGTTCAAAGCCATTAATGTATAGAAATAAGGAAGTAAATATATCTAAAAAGTTTTTTGGAAACGATTCCTTAGTGGAAAGATGCATTATAACATTAGCAGGAAACAGAGGGCTTATGTTAGTTGGAGAGCCTGGAACTGCAAAGACTATGTTATCTGAACTTTTATCAGCTGCTATATGTGGTTGTAGTACAAATACTGTTCAAGGAACAGCAGGAACTACTGAAGACATGATTAAGTATTCTTGGAACTATGCTTTACTTTTAGCAAAAGGTCCAAGCAAAGAGGCTTTAGTTAAAGCACCTTTATTTGTGGGAATGGAAAATGGAATTATAACAAGATTTGAAGAAATAACAAGATGTCCTTCAGAAATTCAAGATAGCTTAATTAGTATTTTAAGTGATAAGGTGTTAAACATTCCAGAACTAGGTGATGAAGGGCTGTTATTTGCAAAGCCTGGATTTAATGTTATTGGAACAGCTAATACAAGAGATAAGGGTGTAAATGAAATGAGTAGTGCCTTAAAAAGAAGATTTAACTTTGAAACAATTTTCCCTATTAAAGATGTTTCTTTAGAGGCAAAAATCATAACAAATGAAGTAAATAAGCTTAAAAATGAAAATTCAATTGATATGGAAGTTGATAATGATGTAGCTGAGCTTTTAGCTTCAACTTTCCATGAACTTAGAGAAGGAATTTCTTCTAATGGAATGAGAATTGATAAGCCTTCTGCTGTTATGAGTACCGCTGAAGCTGTTTCTGTTTATTATCAAACTATGATGAATGCCTATTATTATGGAGATTCTAAAATAAGCCTTGATTCTATGGTTCAAAACATATTAGGAGCTGTGGCTAAGGAAAGTAGAGATGATTTAGAAAAGCTTAGAAATTATTTTAATGTTGTTGTTAAAGCTAAATCTTTAGAGGGTGGTGAACTATGGAAGAACTATTACGAAGCAAGGAAATGGATAAAATAGAAGAGTTATTTAATAAAGCATTTAATCTTAATTCTAATATTGTCTTTTTCCCAGTAAGACATCATAGCCCAGCTTGCTCTTATAATTTAAAGAAAACTATAGATGAGTATTCTCCTGATGTTATTTTGATAGAAGGCTTAATTGATGGAAATAATGTTAAGGAATTTCTTGAAGATGAGGAAAGTGAAGCACCATTTTCCATGTACTATTCCTATTCAGATACTAAAGGGCTTGTAAGTGAAGAAAAGGAAAAATATAAATGCTATTATCCTTTCTTAGATTATTCTCCAGAGCTTGTTGCTTTAAGGGAAGGAAAAAAGAGAGGAATTGAAACTTCTTTTATTGATTTACCTTATAGTGAGATTTTAATTAATTGTGAAGAAGGAAAAGGACTTTTAAAGAAGGAAAATAAATCAAATTATAATGATGATTATTTATTTGAAAGAGGAAAATTTTTTGAAACCCTATGTGAAAAGGAAGGTTGTAGAAATTTTAATGAGCTTTGGGAAAAATTATTTGAGATAAAGGGCTTTTATATATCAAAGGAAAGCTTTGTTAAAAATATGCTTTCTTATTGTTATCTTACAAGATTAAATACTCCTGAGGAGGAATTAATTGAAGAAGGATGTATAGCAAGAGAAATCTTTATGACCTCTAAAATACAAGAATTTTCAAAGGAATATAAAAAGGTTTTAGTTGTAACTGGTGGCTTTCATACTTACGGAATATTAGAACTTTTAGATAAAGAAAATAAAATTAAATTACATAAACTTAATAAAGATGATAGTAATGTATATGTTATGCCTTATTCAATGGAAGCTGTTGATCAATTAAATGGATATGCAAGTGGAATGCCTTTTCCAAACTTCTATGAAGAGGTATGGAAGGGAATAGAAAAAAATGAGGATAATTTTTATGAAGATTCTGTTTTAAAATTCATCATAAAGACAGGAAAAAAAGTTAGAAAAAATGATGGATGTCTTTCTACCTTTGATGAAATATGTGCATTTAATATGTGTAAGGGCTTAGCTAGTCTTAGAGAAAAAAATCAATGTGGGGCTTATGAGCTTATAGATGGAATAACCTCTTCTTTTATAAAAGGAGATTTAAACATATCAACAGAGGACCCTTTAAAAATTTTATATAAAGAGCTTACAGGAAATAAAATAGGTAAGCTTTGTGAAAAAGCAGATGTTCCACCATTAGTACAGGATTTTAAAAACTTAGCAGAAAAATATAAGCTTAAAATAATAACAACAGTAGAACAAGAGGTTGCATTAGATATATTTTCAAGCAAAAGACATAGAGAAATAAGCACGATGCTTCATAGAATGGAATATTTAAATACAAATTTCTGCACAGTAAAAAGAGGACCTAATATTTTACTTAAAAAGGATACCAATTTAGTAAGAGAAGTATGGAAATATAAGTGGAGTACGAGTGTGGATTCTGCTTTAATTGACAATTCTGTTTATGGAGGAACCTTAAAAGAAGCAACTTTATCTCTAGTAAAAAAAGAGATTAAAGATAGTGCAAAAAATTCAGGAGATATTTCAAAGATACTTGTACAAGCTTTTTATATGGGGCTTGAAGAGATTTTTAATTCAACAATATTATCCTTAAGAGA
>JALFQD010000055.1 GCA_022785265.1 Clostridium sp.
ATCCAGTCATACCAGTTGTAAATACAACTTCACCAACACTGTCACTTAAGTATCCAAAGGCATTACCTTCAAAAACCATTCCGTTTTCTAAAATTAGCTTTGCGTTCATGCTTAGCCCTCCTCATTTTATGTTAAAGTAAAGTACACTTTTAAATGCTATAATAAAAGGATAATAAAGAGACTATTAATTAAAGGGTCTCCTCACTATCCTTGTATATTTATAATTATCACTATAAACTGCCTTCATTGATATATTTATGTATTTTTTTTGCATTATCAACATAGTTATAGACTCCTTTCTGGCCTCACAGGACCAATTTAAAGCGTATCTTTTACCTTTTTATATTTTTATCTTAGTTATTATTTTAGTTTATTGAATATTCACTGTCAAGAAAAATAACATGGTTTTTACTCATTTAAAATATTCTAGTTCTTGAATTAATTTATAAAACTAGGTTATACTATAATTATATATCATTTTTCTAATTGAAGGAGAAGATAACTATGAATTATTTATCTGATTTACATACTCATACCATAGTAAGTGGTCATGCTTATACCACTCTTTTAGAAAATATTTCTTATTGTAAAGAACATGGAATAAAAATATTAGGTACTTCTGAGCATGGTCCAGCAATGCCTAATGCTCCTCATAGATGGTATTTTGGAAATATGAAAGTTATACCTAGAATTATTAATGATGTTATTATTTTAAAAGGCTGTGAAGCAAATATTCTTGATGTAGAGGGAAATATAGACCTTGCAGAAGAAGACTCTAAATTTCTTGATTATATCATTGCATCTTTTCATGAACCAGTTTTTAAACCTACTAACAAAAAGGATAATACACAAGCCTTTATTAACTGCATAAATAAAAATCCTAAAGTTGAAATTTTAGGTCACCTTGGTAATCCTGCTTATGAACTTGACTATGATTTAATTGTTAAATTTGCTAAGGAAAAAGATATAATGATTGAAATAAATAATAGCTCAGTTCTTGGTAAATCAAGAGCAGGAAGTGATATTAATTGTAAAAAAATTGCTAAACTTTGCAAAGAATATGGAACTAAATTAATTCTTACATCTGATTCTCATATTGCTTTTACAATTGGACATTTTGAAGAGTCTATAAAAATCCTTGAATCTATAAACTTTCCTGAAGAATTAATAATGAATGAACCTAAAAAGCTTTTAGACCATTTTAAAAACAAAGGAAAACTTTTAGATGTTAATTTATAAAAATAAGCTCCACTTTTAGAGGTGGGGCTTTATCTGTTACTATATAAATGTTTTTCTGTAAATATAATATCTATAGTTATGTATATGATTAGTATTATAGCTAATCTTGCAAATAAATTTAATCTACTGAAAAAAATATTATCTATAATAGGTTGAATTATGAATATAGTAAGGGTTGTTAAAATAGCCCAATATATTGAAAACTTTAAACATATTAATCCATCTATATTAAATGGCATCTTGCTATAATCCCAATACCTTTTTTTAAACTTAGATTTCATTATTATTCCAGTAATATATTCTATTATTGTTGGTACTATAAAACACATTATTATCAAAGCAATATCATTTACTTTTACTATATTTCTTAAAAATATAAGTATTGTCATAGCACTTCCATACATGGGTTTAAATGGTCCATACAAAAAACCATCATCTTTAAATCTTCCTCTTATTATGTAACAATAAACTTCTTCTAGTATCCAACCTAAAAATGAATATAAAACAAACATAAAGCATAAATAAAAAAGCCAATTCATTGTTAATACTCCTTTCCTTTTAAAGTTAGTATTAACAAAATTGACTTAAATAATTCTTATTATAAAAAAATTTTTTCCATACTTCTACCTATTCAAAATTTATCCCCTATTTGTCATTTGTACTATTTTTCTACTTAAAGCTCTTGGAATAAGCTTATTTCCTATTACAAGAACCTTGTTTTTAAATCCTGGAATTATAATAGCTTTATTTTTTTCAAACTTTTTAAATCCCTCTTTTGCTACATCTTCAGCACTCATTAAATATTTTTTTGCACTTTCAGATTTTTTTATTCCAGCCTTAGATTGAAATGATGTTCTTACAGGTCCTGGACATAAACAACTAACTTTAACTCCATAGTCCTTAACTTCATCATGAATAGCTTCTGTTAAAGATAAAACATATGCTTTTGTTGAATAATACATTGCCATTTTAGGTCCACCAACAAAAGCTGCTGTTGAAGCAACGTTTAAAATTCCACCAGATTTTCTTTCTACCATTTCTTTAAGAAAATGTTTTGTTAAATTGGTAAGAGAAATAATATTTATTCCTATTATTTTTTCCTCAAAACCATCTTTTCCTAAATGAAATTCTCCAAAAGAACCTATTCCTGCATTATTTATTAATTTATCCACAACTATATTTTTTTCATCCACAAATTTTATAATATTTTCATAAGAATTATCAACAGATAAATCTGTTGATAAGATTAAAACTTCTATATTATATTCCTTTTCTAAAAAAGCTTTTTTTTCTTTAAGTTTATTTTCATCTCTTGCAACTAATATAAGATTTTCATTATCTTTTCCATAAAGCTTTGCAAGCTCAAATCCAATTCCCTCTGTTCCACCTGTGATTAATGTATACTTTTTACTCATACCACTACACCTTTCTGCAATAAGAATTTTATTTGTTTATATGTTCAACTCTATAACCAATCTCTTTATTTGCTAATTTATATGCTTCTCTTATCATTTCTTCTTCACTCATTCCATCACCTAAAAGATAATCAATAGTAAGCTGATTTCTATTTGGGAAATACTTATCTAGCATTTCTTTTTCTAAATCTTCTTGAGTAGCTAAAGAATAGTCATCTAGAATATGTCTTAAATTAAATCCATTTTTTATTAACTCTCTTCCAAGCAAAATGGCTCTATGACATCTTATAGGATTTTGCATAGCACCTAGCAAAACTATTTTATACCCTTTCCTGCATCCATTTTTTAATCTTTCAATCCCATTAATAAAGTCTTCTTCTTTTACTACCTTTTCAAAATCTGAATATCCTTCTTTATTATAAGATACTTTATTTTCCCTCTTTGCTGCAAATTCCTTAGCCATATAAATATAAACAAATCCTTCTTTATTTAAAGTATATTTCAATGCCTCTTTATCAAATTGAACATTATACTTTGAGTATGGTGTTCCTCGAATATCTACAACACAATTTATATTAAAATACCTAAGCATATGTAAAAATCTTTCCATACTATAATTAGAATGTCCTATTGTTAAAATATCCATATTTTCAACTCCTATTTATATATTCTAATCCATAACACTCT
>JALFQD010000056.1 GCA_022785265.1 Clostridium sp.
AAGACCCCTTGAAGAACACAAGGTTGATAGGTCAGAGGTGTAAGTATGGTAACATATTTAGCTGACTGATACTAATAGGTCGAGGGCTTGACCAAATAAAAACTGAGAATATAACAAACTATGTGCAATTTTCAGAGAACAAACTCTTTAAAAGGAAACTCACTCAGCAAAGCTGAGGAGTACAAGATTCTTAGCTAAATCAAAGATTTAGAGAATCATAGCATCTGGTGATGATGGCGTAGAGGAAACACTCCTTCCCATTCCGAACAGGAAAGTTAAGCTCTATAGCGCTGATGGTACTGCATGGGAGACCGTGTGGGAGAGTAAGACGTTGCCAGGTAATTTTTGTGCCGTTAGCTCAGTTGGTAGAGCACCTGACTCTTAATCAGGGTGCCCAGGGTTCGAATCCCTGACGGCGCACCATTAGTGCCTTAGAGGATTCTAGGGCATTTTAATTTGGTGATAATAGCATAAAGGAAACACCCCTTCCCATTCCGAACAGGAAGGTTAAGCTTTATAGCGCTGATGGTACTGCATGGGAGACCGTGTGGGAGAGTAAGACATTGCCAAGTGTGATTTATGTCACATTAATGAGAACTTGCTTAGCAATAATATAAAAAAAGACATTTAAAAATGATTTAATCATTTTTAAATGTCTTTTTTCTTTTTAAAAGTATTTTTTATATCTGATTTGATAAAACTAAAAAATCTTTTAATAGATTGCAAATCTTCTTTAAATGAAGATGTATCTTCAGAAGTTAATATACCTGATTTAAACATAAGAGCTACAAAAAACAAAATTCCTAGGTTAATATATATATCTTTTATATCAGCAACAAATAAATCACCAATACCAATAAAATCTAGACTTCCACCATAAAATATTTTATCAATAAGAGAACAAAGTGCACCACTAAACATAAAAACAAAACACATATCACTCCAAAAGTCTTTTTTATTTTTTGAAATATAATATTTATATACTTCAACGAAAAGAAATAATGCAATAAAATTTGTTAATATTAATAATGGAAAACTTATTTCTGTACCAAATCTAGCATTAAGCCATGAACCGTCTGTGTTAATAATTGGACTAAAAGAAAGAAAATCTTTAATTAATATAATATGTTTATTAAAATATAAAAAATGAATTATAATTTTGCTACCTTGATCTAATAACATAAGAATTAAAAATATAATAAATAGATTCTTTTTATTAAATCCTTCATTAAATGATAAACTAAGTTTATATATTATATATCCAATTAGAGCAAAGAGTATAATAAGTAGTAAGTTACCTATAACTATAGTTGAATTATTTATTCTTCCTGTAAAAAATTCAAATAAAAAATATATAAGCCACATTATAGGAAGAATAGAAATAACTAAAAATTTGAAATTTTTCATTTTAGCCTCCTAAAATTATTTATATTTAGAGTCTATCATAGGAATATGTAAAAATCACTATTAAATTATATTTATTTCTAACAAAATATTGTATAATTAAAGAGGATTAAAATAAAATGAAAGAAGGGATTTATATGCTAACAATTTTTGCAGTCTCAGATTCTATTGGAGAAACAGCTAATCAAGTAGCAGTTGCTGCTGCAAGCCAATTCAAAGAAGAAATTGAAGTGAAAAGGTTTCCATATACAAAAACTTTGGAGGATGTAGAAGAGATTATAGAAAATTTGAATAAAGTTGAAAAAGCTATGATAGTCTCAACTATAATTACAGTAAATGTTAGAGAATATTTAACTCAAAAAGCAATTGAAAAAAATGTATTTGTAATTAATGTATTAGGACCAATAATTAATGTTGCATCAACACTAATAAATAAAGTTCCAGATTATAATCCAGGAGCTATGTGGAGTACTGATGAAGAGTATTTTAAACGAATAGAAGCAATGGAATTTGCAATGCAATATGATGATAGTAAAGATTATAGAGGATTAAAAAATGCAGATGTAGTCTTAGTAGGATTATCAAGAACTTCAAAAACACCATTATGTATGTATTTAGCTAATAAAGGAATAAGGGCTATAAATATACCATTGGTTCCTGAAGTAGGGGTTCCTGATGAGTTATTTGAGGTAGATAGAAAAAAAGTTTTTGGATTAGTGATAAATCCATTAAGATTAATAGAGATAAGAAAAAAAAGATTGGATAAATTTCATAGAATACCATCAGATATTGAATATGCTGGTGATGCTAGAGTATTAGAAGAATTTGAGTTTTCTGATAAAATAATGAGAAAATTAGGA
>JALFQD010000184.1 GCA_022785265.1 Clostridium sp.
ATATATTGGTCCATCCATTGAAATTTCCTCTTCACCTGGCATTATTTTATTAACAATGCCAACTAAAACATTTGAAAAAGGAAGTAAAACTATACTTGTTATAACATTAAATATTGTATGTGCATTTGCTATTTCTTTTCCTACATCAGAAGTTATATAAACAACTACATCTCTAAGGTATCCTATAAAAGGTAACATTATTATTACACCAATAACCTTTATTAACACATTTAAAAAAGCTGCTTTTTTGGCAGATTTATTACCACTTGCAGATGCTAAAACAGCAGTTATACATGTTCCTATATTACATCCTAAAATTATTGGTATTGCAACTTCAATTTCAATAACTCCAGTTGACCCTAATGCTACTAAAATTCCAGTTGTAGCTGATGAACTTTGAAGTATTGCTGTAGCAACCAATCCTACTAAAATTCCTAAAAACACATTATTTCCCATAATATCTATTATATCTTTAAAAGCATTAGATTCTTTAAGAGGTTCCATTGCTCCAGACATTGTTGACATTCCCAAAAATAATATACCAAATCCTAAAATAATAGCTGATAAATCCTTGTTTCTTTTCTTTTTAACTGTTAAAAGCATTATAGCACCTATTCCAATAAATAATGGTACTATTGCTTCAAAATCTAATGTTACCATTTGAGCAGTTATAGTAGTTCCTATATTTGCCCCCATAGTTACCCCTACAGTTTGAGTAAGATTCATAAGACCAGCATTAACAAAACTTACAACCATTACGCTTGTGGCACTTGAACTTTGTATTATGGCTGTTACAATTGCTCCAACAAGAACTCCCATAAATTTATTGCTAGTTACTTTTTCTAAAATATTTTTTAAATTTTCACCAGCTGCGTTCTCTAAGCCATCTCCCATAAGCTTCATGCCATATAAAAATAGACCCAATCCCCCAATAAGCTGAATTAACATTTGTATGCCATCCATTATAATTCTCCTTTTTAACAAAAATTTAACTTTCTTAATGTGGATATAATATTTTTTACTTATTTTTAACTTTATATCTTGAGGTATAATTATAACATTTTCAGCTTAATTTTAACAATAATAATTTTCTATTCTATAGGAAATTATATATTTTAAAAACTGTAGACAACTTGCTAATTTAATAATAAAGCTTAATAAAAGAAACAAGTTTAAGAATTTCCTTTCCTTTAGTTAGAGCATAGCGAATATATTATTTTGTCCTGACTTGGAGCTTGTCGACGGAAGAGCAAAATAATATATTTACTATGCTTTTTTTATTTGACTAATTTTGCATGAATAAGTAATCTACCATCATTAACTTCATAAGTACATGTTGATAAAGTTAATATTTTATCATCTGGTGAAAACTCTCCTACATCTGTACCATAAATTGATTTTCCACTTAATGATTTTAAATATTGTAAATATTCTTCATCTGATGAAAAGCTTATTTCATATGGATTAACACTTGCTTTTTCAACATACATAGAAAATATTTCATACTTTCTAACTCTATCCTTTGTACTTATATATATATACTTATTAGCTTTAAAGAAATCAATATCCTTAAATTCATTTAAAGTTGCAAACATACTTCCATCTTTCATATGATGCCCATGTATTACAGTATTTTGGTCTTCAAATGGATTTTTATTTTCACAAGCTATAAATATTGCTCCTCCATTATTTGCTTCTTTATTGAAATTATGATGTAAATAATATGAATTGTCTGTTCCTTGAACTATAGGATAGTTAACTGATGTATTAGGAACAGTTATCCAGCCCTTTATATCTTGATTTATGCTATAAAGCTTATTGTAATCTTCTTCAGATAAAACATATTTATATATATCATCATTTTCTGAATTATTTTCTCCTTCTCCATTTTGTCCATTTTCTTCATTTTTTTCATTATTAGTCTTTGGCTCTACGGCTTTTGGTCCATACTCTTGAATAGCTTCATAACTTTTTGCATTTTTATTATATTCATTCCATATTAAAAATAGCTTTGTTGATGAACCTATAAATAAAATTAATGCAACTGCAAATATAACTTTTCTTAATAGCTCTCTTTTTTGTCCTTTATTCATATATTTTTTGCTCCTTTATTAGTAAAATTAAAATCCCCTTCATGATAATTATACTAATTAATCATTCCATTTTCTACATAATATTTATTTTGTAATAATTAATAATATTATTTCCCCTTAATTTGAAACCTTTTTTCTAATTTATTACTATGATATAATTGTTTCGTAATATTTTATTAGGAAGTGTTTTAATGAAAG
Organism: Clostridium sp.; assembly: GCA_022785265.1. Lineage (GTDB taxonomy): Bacteria > Bacillota > Clostridia > Clostridiales > Clostridiaceae > Clostridium. Next base: position 2,292 of record JALFQD010000184.1, read on the forward strand.
AATTAGAAACTAGAATTATAAAAATTGATGTAGCAAGTATAAGAAAACTTTTGATATCTAATGGTGCTGAAAAAGTTAAAGAAGAAAACCAAATAAATGATATTTATGACTTTGAAGATGGAAGACTTTTAGACCAAAAAGGTTATGCAAGAATTAGAACAGTAGATGACCTACTTCATAATAAAAAGATAATTTTTATGACAACAAAAAAAATGCTTTCCCAAGGAAAATTTAAAGAAATGGAAGAAAATGAAGTTATTGTTGATAACAAGGAGGCTGCTGAAGGAATATATAAATCTCTTGGCTTAGTTCTTAAACAATCAATTCAAAAATTTAGAGAAAGCTATAAGCTAGAAGATGGACTTGTTGAAATTGATATTAACGATAAAAACTTCTGCCCATTCCCTTATATTGAAATAGAAACAGATTCTGAAGAAAAATTAGAGAGAATTGTTAAACTTCTTGGATATACTATGGAAGATACAACTTCAAAAACAATATATCAACTTATAGAAGAAGAAAGCTAATTTTTAATTTTTTCCCCATTTTAATTGTAAATATTTTTTCAATTTATACCTATATATTATTTAAAACAAATGAAAAAAGCACGACTTCCAACCAAGAATAGTTGTGCTTTTTTTAGTTAAAAACTTTTATTAAATCTAATTAATTTTGTTTATTAAAATATTAGTTTTCTTATTTTATGAAGGCGTGACGCAAGAGCCTGTCGATAAGTGAGAATCAAAATTTTATATTTTGCTATTCGAACTTAAGTAAAGCTCCAAAACTTGTTTTGGTTAGCTGAACTTACTCTGTGAGTACCCAGCGAACAAAGTGAGTCGGGCTACCTTAAAAATAACATAAGAAAACTAATATTTTTGAAACAAGCTAAATTTATTATTTATTTAATTTTTCTCTTCTTTTAGTAGATTTAATAAAATATTTTTTTAAAGCTTCTTTATCATCATCATAAATAGCTTTCTTTATTAAATCTAGTTGTAATTCAAAGTTATTTATAGCTTTAAGAAGGTTTTCTTTATTTCCTAGGAAAAGTTCACTCCATAAATCTTCATTTATGTTTGCTATTCTTGTTAAATCTCTATAGCTGTCTCCTATAAAGCTTCCTGTATCTCTTCCTTCTTCATCACTATTTATAAGAGCTACTGCCATTGCATGTGGAAGTTGTGAAGTAAAACCTATCATTTCATCATGAAACTCTGGTGTTATTCTTCTTACTCTTTTAAATCCTATTTCATAAGCAAGATTTTCTATAAGCTTTATATTTTCTTCCTTATTTCTTTCAATAGGAGTAATTATGTAATTTGCACATTTAAATACCTTGCTTGAAGCAAAATCTATGCCTCTTTTTTCTCTTCCTGCCATAGGATGTCCAAAAACAAAGTCAACATTTTCTGGAAGTATTTTTATTATTTCGTTTATAAACATTCCTTTAATTCCTGTTGCGTCTGTTATTATTGCTCCATCTTTAAAGTTATTTTTATTATTTTCAACAAATATTTTTACTATTTTAGGATATATAGATATTATAACTAAATCTGCTTCCTTAAGAAAATCCTCTCCATTTGGAGAGCCCTTCTTTATTATTCCAAGTTCTTCAGCTTTTTTTATTGTTTCTGGGTTAGTATCAATTCCAAATACATCTTTATATCCTGCTTCATTAAGAGCCATTGCAAAGGAACCCCCTATAACCCCTAATCCTACTATAACAATCTTCATCGTACTTGCACTCCCCAATATAGATTTTTTCTTATTATTTCATATTTGCTAATGCATCCATAGCCATTATATAACCATATTCTCCAAAACCAGCAATTTGTCCAACACAAGCTGGTGCTGTAACTGATTTTCTTCTAAATTCTTCTCTAGTATGTATATTTGATAAATGTACTTCTATAGCTTTAATATCAAATCCCTTTAATGCATCATGAATAGCATAACTATAGTGTGTATAAGCTCCAGGATTAATTATTATTCCTTCATAATTTTCAAAATATGCCTTTTGAATAAAATCAATTATTTCTCCTTCACTATTACTTTGAAGCATAAGTATTTCATGATTTCTTTTTTTTCCTTCTTCTTTTACATAATTACAAACATCTTCATAGTTTCTTGTACCATAAATATTTTTTTCTCTCACCCCAAGCATATTAAGGTTAGGTCCATTTATAATCATAATTTTCATTTTTTTGCACCTCTTATTTTTCATTAAGAATATTTATAATAATATCTATAGTATCTCTTAAATACCCTTTATTCAAGATTTGTATATCTGCTGCTTTTTTATATAATTCATATCTTTCATCATAAAGATTATATAATCTTTCCTTTCCATCTTTAAGAAGAGGTCTTGAATTTATATCCACATCATTTATAATTCTTTCCACAGGTCTATCTATAAAAAGAATTGTACAACTCTTTTTTAATATCTCTATATTTTTTTCTCTTTTTACAACCCCACCACCAGAGGCAATAATTGTTTTGTTGCATCTTGAAAGTTCTTCACAAGCCTTTGTCTCCCAGTCTCTAAAGTTTTCTTCACCGTGTTCAAAAAGCTCCTTTATTGTCTTTTTTGATATTTCTTGAATGTAAGAATCCATATCGCAAAATTTATAACCTAATTTTTTAGCTAAAACCTTACCTACTGTAGTTTTTCCACAGCCTGGCATACCTATTAAAACTATATTACTTTTCAAATTCTTCATGTATGCTCCCTCTATATAAATTCTTTATTAAGCTCTTCATAAATTTCATTTAATATTTTTTCATCTATCTTCATGTTTTGCCATATTTCTTGAGATTTAATAGCTTGTCCAACAAGCATATATAAACCTCCACATGTCTTTTTTCTTAATGAATTTCCAAGTCTTAAAAACTCTGTTTCTTTAGGATTATAAATTAAATCCACAAGGGCAGAAAAGTTATTAACAACCTCTTCTTCAACTGGAGATTTTCCTATGTTAGGATACATTCCAACGGGAGTTGTATTTACTAAAATATCTCCTTTAATATTTTTTAAATCTTCATAATCAATTAAAATAGCTCTTGAATCTAATCCTTCTTTTGAAGATTTGTCTCTACTTACAACATAAAGTTTATTAACATTGTTATCTAAAAGATATGTTATAACAGCTTTAGCAGCTCCTCCGTATCCAAGCACAACTGCTATTTTTTCTTTGACTTCTATGTTGTTTATTTCTAACATTTTTCCAAAGCCAAAATAATCTGAATTATATCCATAAAGTTCTCCATCTTTAAGTAAAACTGTATTAACAGCCCCTATTTTCTTAGCTTCATCTGAAATA
>JALFQD010000120.1 GCA_022785265.1 Clostridium sp.
TTTCATATAAGCGTAGACTATATCATTACCTATTTTTAGGTATCCACCACTTCCACCCACTTGAGTGTACTTCCTTTACGGAATAGTCGTTGAAGGTTTTCCTTTTCAGAACTTCCCTGCTGATTGTCGATTATAATTAGCACTTAGGATTTAACCTTATGCCATACACATTATTTTTTCTACTTTCGTCACATTCACGCTTAGTTATATTTCATACTTACGTTGTAGTTAATGTGTCTTTACGAGTTTCCAGCAATTCAATGGATTTTGGATGTATAAATAATACATCGCTCCATACTCTTTACGAATATGGGAGGCTGTCAACAATTTTCTAAATTATAAAAGTCAACATCAATTTATAACTTTTTATAATTTATTTGTAACTGTTAGTTACCTCCTAAGTTACGATATTTATAATAAAAATGTGCAAGGGTTAAGCATATTATAAATGATGGAATAATACATCCAAGAGTACATATAATTGCTCCTAAAGGACCTGCAAGTCTTGTTCCAACAAAGGTTGATGAGTTAATTGAAATTGGTCCTGGAGTCATTTCTGCAATAGTTATAAGATCTGAAAATTCTTCTAAAGTCATAAGACCATATATATTAACAATTTGTTCTTGTATTAAAGGAATTGCAGCATAGCCCCCTCCTACACTAAATAACCCAACTTGAATAAAGGCAAAAAATAATTTAAGAAGTAACATTATATAGCACCTTCCTTTGATTTAAAATGTGTTATAAAAATATCTAAAATTCCTATTCCTAGACATACAAATATTACAACCATTGCACTAACTCCTAAAAAATATGTAGAGATAAATGCAATTATCATCATAGTTATGTAAAGAGTGCTTTTTGTTTTTAGTACATTTTTAGCAAGATTAATAGTTACATCCATAATTACAGCTGCAACTCCAGCACGCATTACTTGAAGGGCAATAGCAATATATTTATTTTCACGAAATTGAGTATAGAAAATAGATATTATAGAAATTATAACCATAGGAGGAATTGCTGTTCCTAAAATAGCAACTAAAGCTCCTAAAATTCCATACATTCTATATCCAATAATAACTGAAGCATTTATTGGAAGAGGTCCTGGAGATGATTGAGTTATTGCGGTAATATCTAGCATTTCATCTTCTTCAAGCCATTTAAGCTCCTCAACAAATTTTTTTTTCATAAGAGAAACTATCACAAAGCCACCACCAAAGGTGCAAGCACTTAATACAAACATAGATTTAAATAATTGCCATAAAATTTTGGGATTTTTCTTCTTCATATCAATAAAACCTCACTTTCAAATACAATAATAGCATTTCCTTTATTATATTTAAAATACATTAAAATTATAAAAATGATAGGTAAAATAAATCAAAAGGATGTTTTATTTAACATATTTTTAAATAAAAATTACTTTTGTCCATATTATTCTTAATGTAAAGTAAAAAATTTATGAAAATATTTTTTAGAAAAAAGTATTAAGGAAATCATATAAATTGAAAAAAATGTGTATGAACATTATAATTAGCTTATAAAAAGTGTTGAGAGATAACAAAAAATGAAACGAAAAATAATGAGTTGGTTGTTGAATGGAAACTTTATGTAGTATTTTTAATATAAGTAGAAAAAATGTTATTAGATAGTAGGAGAAAAGATGTTTAAAGAAAAAATAGAAACCTTTTGTAATTCTCTAGGATTAGATAGTATTGGTTTTACAAAGTGTAGAAAATTTGAAGAACTTAGAGAATTTTATGTTTATAGAAAAGAGAATAATCTTGAAAATGAATTTGAAGAGAAGGATATAGAAAAAAGAATAAATCCTAATGTATACTTAGAAGAAGGAAAAACTATAATATCAATAGCTTTTCCTTATTGTAATAGTGAAGACTTTAATTGTAATAATGGATTTTCTATATATACAAAAAGATATGACTATCATAGAGTAGTAAAAAAATATCTAGATGAAATATGTAAGTTTATAGAAAGCTTAGGAGGAAGAGCAGTAGGGTTTGTTGATAGTAATTCTCTTCCTGAAAGATATATTGCCTATTTATCTGATGTTGGCTTTATAGGAAAAAATAATATGATAATTACTAAAAAACATGGTTCTTATGTATTTTTAGGAGAAATAATAACT
>JALFQD010000163.1 GCA_022785265.1 Clostridium sp.
ATGGAAACTTTCTTAGCAGAGTTAGATAAATTAGAAAAATCAAAGATAGTAGAATATGATGAGAAGGTTAAAAAAGCAAAAAAAGATGCAGAGGAGGAATTTAAAGAGCATTTTATTGCTAGAATACAAGAAAATATACTAAATGCTAAAAAAGAGTTTAAAGAGCTTAATAAAGAATTAAAGGATATTCCATTTGGTGAGGAAAAATATGAGTTTAAAATAGGAAAGGGAAAAGAAAATAAAGAGTATTATGATATGATTATGGATGAAGAAAATATTGGAGAAGGGTTTACTTTATTTTCAACTTCTTATGAATCTAAACATAAAGAACTTTTAAATGAATTATTTGATAAACTTACTGATGACAATGAAAATAATGAAAATGAATTAAAAAAGCTTACTGATTATAGAAATTATATGAGCTATGATATTTCTGTAAACTATAAAGATGGTTCTACTGCTTTATTTTCTAAAATATGTAGAGAAAAAAGTGGAGGAGAAACCCAAACTCCATATTATGTAGCAATGGCAGCATCTTTTATTCAGCTTTATAGAGGAGGAATATCATCTGATTCTATAGGTTTAATTTTATTTGATGAAGCCTTTGATAAAATGGATGATGCAAGAATAGTTTCCACAATGAAATTTTTCAACAAACTTAATTTACAGCTTATAATTGCAGCTCCCCCTCAAAAGATAGAGCCAATTGCACCATATGTAAACACTACCTTAATTGTAATGAAAGTAGGTAATTCTGGTATGGTTGAGGATTATGAAAATGAAAAATTATAAAGTACTTATATTAAATAAATTAATAGATTCCTATGAAAATAGTGTTTTATATAAAGGTGAGTCAAAACGTGATAATAAAATATATTTTAAATTTACAGTAAAAAATATAAAGGATTATTTTAATGAATTAGACTATGAACTAAAAGAAGAAATTGATATAGCATGTAATCAAATGGAATCAGAAAATTTTATAAAAATATATAAAAAATCAGGGTTAAATAATCACTTGATAGATAAGGTTGAACTTAACTTAGATAATTTAGATAACATATATAATTTTCTTAAAAGAAAGAAAAAAGAACAAAAAGAAAATGAAGTAATAGATATAGTAAATAAATATATCAAAGAAGAAAACATTTTAGGAGAATTCTCAAGATATATAAGTTCTAAATTATGTAAAAAGGCCTCAGTTAAAAAATATTTAGATATAGAAAATATAAAAGAATGTAAAGATATTTTTAAAGGACTTGAAAATCTTATAAATCAAAAAGAAGAGATATTTATAAGAAACTTTTCTGTAAAAGTATATGGTGATTCAAAAAGATATGAAACAATAGAAGGAAAGGTTAAAAAGATTTTAAAAGACTTTTCAAAGGAGGAATATACCTTTGAATACAATATAATAAAAAATTATACATATGTATATTTTAAAGGAAATATGGTATTAAAAATAAAAGAAACCTTTATAAATGCCAATGATTTTATAGGAGGCATAGCAATTAGTTCTAAAGATATAGAAAATATTGAATATATAAAAGTAAATGGAGACAAACTTATAACAATAGAAAATCTTACATCATTTAATAACTATGAAGATAAAAATGTAGCAATAATCTACTTAGGTGGATACCATAATTCTGTAAGACAAAAAATGCTAATTAAGATATATGAAAATAACAAAGAAATAAAATACTATCATTTTGGAGATATAGATGTAGGAGGTTTTAAAATTCTTGTACACTTAATTTCAAAAACAGGAATTAAATTTATCCCTTTAAATATGGATGAAAATACATTAATTAAAAATATTAAATATGCTAAAGATTTAACCCAAAATGATATTAAAGAAATTAATAGATTATTAGATAAAGAAGAGTTTAGTGAATATTATGATATATTAAGCTTTATTTTGAAAAAAGGAAAAAAGTTAGAACAAGAAATTGTTAGCATATAGGTGTATAAAATTTGAATTTGTGGGGTTGAATAAATGGATTTTAAAGAGAGAGCAAGAAAGTTAAAAACGGATATTCCTGCCATATTTTTGGCATTGAAAGATAAAGATACACCAATTATTGCCAAAGTATTTGCTTGTAT
>JALFQD010000167.1 GCA_022785265.1 Clostridium sp.
TATATGTAGATGAAAAAGACAGTAATGGAAAAGTAACAAGAAAATCAATGAGTTACACAGTAAAAGCAGAAGAAAAAGCACCAGTAATAAGTAGCATTACAGCAAGTAAACAATCACCACAAGTAAGTGGAACTCAAGTAACATTAACAGCAAAAGCAACAGGAACAGGAACATTACAATATAAGTTCTTAATACAAGATGCAAATGGAAATTGGGGAATGTTAAGAGATTATGGAACAACAAATTCAATTGTATGGAAAACAGGAAAGGCAGGAACCAAGACATTATATGTAGATGTAAAAGATAGTAATGGAAAAGTAACAAGAAAATCAATGAGTTATTCAGTTAAGGAATCATTAATAGAAGATAGTAATTCAGCTATAACATATTCTGGAACATGGAAAATAGCAAGTGCAACAAAATATAGTGGTGGAACTTGTAAGTATGCATCTAGTTCAGCAACAGCAACATATAAGTTTACTGGAACAGGAATAAAATTAATAGCAACAAAAGAAGCAAATAAGGGAATAGCTAAGGTAACAGTAGATTCAAATATATATTATGTAGATTTATATAGTTCAAGTGCTAAAGATCAAAATGCAGTATTTTTATTATCAGGATTAACTTCAGGAACACATACAATAAAAGTAGAATGGACAGGATTGAAAAATGATTCTTCAACAGGAACAACAATAACTTTAGATGCATTAAAAGTAATTAAATAAGAATATATGATGTGGAAATATAATCAATATATTTCCATATTTTTTAATTTTGACATATGTTATAAAAGCATTTAGATATATTATGGAATTAAATAAATAATTTTTAATATTTTATTGATACTGATTAAAAAAAAATGTATAATAATTTGTATAACGATTACAAAAAGTAATGATAAAATGAAAGGGGAAATTTTTAATGGGGAAAACACGCAAAAGACTTACAAGTATAGTGGCTGCATTAGCAGTAACTTCAAGTTTATTTGTAGGAAGCTTTTCAACTAATACAAGTGCTGCTACTATAAGCACAAATGATGAATCTTATTCATCAGAAAAGGCTGCTACACAAGCAGATTCCATTAAGGATGGAGTTATACTTCATGCTTGGAACTGGTCATTTACTGCAATTAAAGAAAACATGAAAGAGATAGCTGATGCAGGATATACTTCTATTCAAACATCACCAGCACAAGCATGTAGAAAAGGAAGTAACTGGACTAATGCAGACAAAACCAACACTAACTCAAGTCCTTCGTGGTATTGGCTTTATCAACCAACATATTTTACATTAGGTAATGATTATCTTGGAACAGCAGCAGAATTTAAAGCTATGTGTACAGAAGCACACAAATATGGTGTAAAGATAATTGTTGACGTAGTAGCAAACCACTTAGCAGATGGAGCTACTGCTTCAAATGCAGATGCTACATTATATAATGAAGCACGTAAATCACCTAGAATAAATCATTGGAATATAAGAAGTGAAGTTACACAAGGATGTTGTATTGGTATGCCTGATATAAATACAGCAAGTTCATCTTCTCAAAAAATAATAGGAGATTATCTAGTAGAGTGTTTAAATGCAGGTGCTGATGGATTTAGATTTGATGCAGCTAAAAGTATTGAATTACCAGCAGATTGTGAAAATGGAAATCCTTCAAGTGATTTCTGGCCTAATATAATAAATAGAGTAAAATCAGTAAAATCTGATGCATTTATTTATGGAGAAGTTTTACAAGGTGATGAGCCTGGAACAAACTTTAATAATTATACTAAGTATATGAGTGTTACAGCTAGTACTTATGGTTGGCATTTAAGATCAGCTGTAGGATATGAAATGTGGCAAGAAGAAAAGAATGGTGTAGACGTTCTTGGATGTAATGGAAATAATGGTAAAGTATCACCACATACAGATACTATTGCAACAACACAATATGCAGCAGGAAATGGTGAAACACCAGGAAGCATAACTAATGATAAGCTTGTAGGTTGGGTAGAAAGCCATGACTTATATGCTAATGCTGGTGCAACAAGAGGTATGACTCAAATTCAAAGAGAAATGGCTTGGGCAATGTTAGCAGGTCGTGCTAAAATGGTACCATTATTCTTTAATAGACCAACAGATAGATCCTTTGGGGACAATCCTATGAATCCTCAAGGAGAAGCTTACAATACAATGGGTCAAAGAGGCTCAAGTGATTTTGCATCTCAAAATGTTGTAGCAGTTAACTTATTCCATAATGCTATGGCATCAGAAGGAGAAAAAATTTCCTCTATAAATAATGATAAAGTATTTAAAATAGAACGTGGAAGTAAGGGGGTAGTTTTAACTAACGTAGGTGGAA
>JALFQD010000193.1 GCA_022785265.1 Clostridium sp.
AAGAAATATTCAACCTTGTGTTGAAAAAAGCAAAAATCCAAATGAAATATACTTAGATGGATACATTTGCAAAGAACCTGTATACAGAACAACTCCATTTGGCAGGGAAATTGCAGACTTACTATTAGCTATAAATAGAGCGTACAATAAGTCAGATTATATTCCTACTATAGCATGGGGAAGAAATTCAAGATTTTGCAAGAGCTTAAAAGTTGGAGACCATATTAAGGTATGGGGAAGACTTCAAAGCAGAGAATATCAAAAGAAAATTTCAGAAACAGAAGTAGTTAAAAAAGTAGCATATGAAGTTTCTATTTCAAGAATGGAAAAGGCAAATAAGGAAGAAACTGCATCTAAGGGAGAAGAAGGAGCAGTATAATAATTAAAAAATAAGAACAAACCACAAGGATAAAATTAATATGAGTTATAAAAAAAGCAGAGAAGAGAAACATCTTCTTTGCTTTTTTTATTATATAACATATTATTTGTTAAATTGTATATGATTTAATAAAAGAAAAATGTTTAGATATCTAAAATCTTAATTCTTTTAAAATTTGAGTTTTTCTTTTAGTTTGTTCATCTACATTTTTAATAAATTTTGCAGGACTTCCTCCATAAACAGTGTTAGGGGGGATATTATGAGTAACAACAGAGCCAGCAGCAACAACAGAGCCATTTCCTATTGTAACTCCCTCGAGAACAACAGAATTTGCCCCTACAAGAACAAAATCTCCTATTTCACAAGGAAGAAGGCTTGGGGGTTCTAATACCCCTGCAATAACTGCTCCAGCTCCTATATGGCTGTATTTCCCAACTATCCCTCTTGCACCAATAACTGAATTCATATCAATTAATGCACCTTCTTTAATAATAGCACCTATGTTTATAACAGCTCCCATCATTATAACTGCATATTTTTCTATTTTTACATTGCTTCTTATAATAGCACCTGGTTCAATTCTAATATCCTCTTCTAAAGAATTAAAAAGAGGAATAGTAGAATTTCTTCTATCATTTTCAAATCTATAGAATTTAATTTTAGATTTATGTTTTTCAATAAAAGCTTTTATAATGTTATATTCTCCAAATAATATATAAAAATTTTCACTTCCATACCACTCTATATTATTAAAATCAGCTTTTTTTAAATCTCCATTTATATAAACCTTAACAGGAGTAGATTTTGGAGAACCTTTAATAAATTTTGCAATATTCTCTGGAGAATTAAGTTTATATCTCATATTTTTTATCTCCTAAAAGTACTCATATTATATAAATATGCAAAAAATATTTATATAGAAACATATTTTGATATATATTAATAATAGATATTATTAAAGAAAGGAATGAATTAGATGTTTGCAATATACACAGGAAATGGAAAAGGAAAAACAACTGCAGCTTTAGGGCAAGGGTTAAGGGCTGTTGGAAGTGGCTTAAAGGTGTACATGGTTCAATTTTTAAAAGGTGGAAAAACAGGAGAATTAAAATCAGTAGAAAAACTTGAAAACTTTAAAATTTTTAGATTTGAAAAGCCAAGAGATTTTGTTTGGAATTTAAAAGAAGATGAAATTGAGGAATTAAAGAAAGAAATAAAAGAAGGATATGATTTTATTTTAAAGGTTTTAGAAAATAAAGAGTGTGATATGCTTATAATAGATGAAATTATGGCAGTATTATCTTATAAGTTTTTAACTATTGAAGAGGCTTTTGAAATAATTAATAGAATGGGGGATATAGAAATTATAATGACAGGAAGAAATGCTCCAGAGGAATTAATTAAAAGAGCAGACCTTGTTACAGAAATGAAGATGATAAAGCATTACTTTGATAAGGGAGTTCCTGCAAGAAAGGGGATAGAATTTTAAATTTTGTTAAGTTTTATTGTTGGCTTTGCAAGTTATCAACAACTATATAATAAAAGAAGAGAGTTTAAAATAACCAAGTTTGATTATTTTAAAACTCTCTTTTAGATTTAACTTTAAATTAAGCTCTGTTTATTGATCCGAATAATTCCATCTTTTCTTTAACAGTAGCCTTTATAGCTTCGAAACCTGGAGCTAAAAGTTTTCTTGGGTCAAATCCCTTTCCTTGTAAGTCCTTACCAGCTTCAATATATTTTCTTGTAGCTTCTGCAAATGCTAATTGACATTCTGTATTAACATTTATCTTACAAACTCCTAATGATATAGCTTTCTTTATCATGTCTTCAGGAATTCCAGTACCACCGTGAAGAACTAATGGCATATCTCCAACAGTTTCCTTTATCTTAGCTAGAGCATCAAAGTTTAATCCAGCCCAGTTTTCTGGGTATTTTCCATGGATATTACCAATACCAGCAGCTAATATGTCAACTCCTAAATCAGCTATTTGCTTACATTCAGCAGGGTCTGCAACTTCTCCAGCACCTATAACACCGTCTTCTTCTCCACCGATTGATCCAACTTCACATTCGATAGATAATCCCTTACCATGAGCATCAGCAATTAATTGCTTACTCTTTTCTATGTTTTCTTCTATTGGGTAGTGAGAACCATCAAACATAACTGAAGAGAATCCAGCTTCTATACATTTGTAAGCTCCTTCAAAGCTACCATGGTCTAAGTGAAGAGCAACAGGAACAGATATATTTAAGTCTTTTAATAATCCGTTAACCATGCCAACTACAACATCATATCCTCCCATGTATTTTCCAGCACCTTCAGAAACACCTAAAATAACTGGTGAATTGTTTTCTTGAGCTGTTAATAATATAGCTTTAGTCCATTCTAAGTTGTTGATGTTGAATTGACCTACAGCATATTTTCCTTCTAAAGCCTTAGCCATCATTTCTTTAACTGAAACTAACATTTAAAGTACCTCCAAAAAATTAATTTAATCTTAGGTTAAAAGTATAAAGCTTTTTACCTTACTAAGTATTATTATAACTTTTATTTGTTAAAAAAGAAACAATTTAATAAAATTTTTTAGTTATTTTTCATAAGTTTTAGTAATATAGCCTTTTGAACATGAAGTCTGTTTTCAGATTCATCAAAAATTTCAGCCGAATGTTCTTCAAAAGTTTCTGATGCAATTTCTTCTCCTCTGTGAGCAGGAAGACAATGAAGAACTAGTGCATTAGATTTTGCTAATTCAAGTAGGGTATTATTTATTTGAAAGTTTTTAAAGGCTTTCTTTCTTTCTTCGGCTTCAGCTTCTTGCCCCATGCTTATCCACATATCTGTAAGCACAACATCAGCATCTTTAACAGCATCTTCAGGATGGCTATAAACATTAAAGCTTACTCCTTCTGCTTTAGCTATTTCCTTACCTCTTGTAATATATGAATCTGAAGGGTGGTAGCCTTCAGGACATGCTATTGATAAATTCATTCCAACTTTAAGACATCCAATTATAAGAGAGTTACACATATTATGTCCATCACCTATGTAGGCAACATTTAAACCATCTAATATATTTTTATATTCTCTTATTGTCATAAGGTCTGCAAGAACTTGACAAGGGTGTTCTGTATCAGTTAATCCATTTATTACTGGAACAGTAGCATATTTTGCAAAAGTTTCAACTTCTTCTTGAGAAAAAGTTCTAATCATTATTCCTTGTAAAAATCTAGATAAAACTCTAGCAGTATCCTCAACAGCTTCCCCTCTTTCTGCTTGAAGGTCTCTTGCACTTAGAAATAATGCATTTCCTCCAAGTTGATACATTCCAGTTTCAAAGGAAACTCTTGTTCTAGTAGAACGTTTTTCAAAAATCATACCAAGAGTTTTTCCTTTTAAATGTTCATGAGGCATATTATGCTTAAGTTCATATTTTAATTGGTCAGCAATATTTAAAATTTCAAGAATTTCTTCTTTGCTTAAGTCATCCATCTTTAATAAATCTTTTTTCATTACTTTATCCCCCTAAAGAAGTTAAGCTAAAACACTTATTAATATATCAAGTCCTTTTTGAAGTTCTTCTTCACTTATAACAAGTGGAGGTAAAAGTCTAACTACCTTAGGACCTGCAGTTAAAACAAAAAGTCCCTTTTCCATAGCAGCTTTTTGTATATCTGATGAAGTTCCTTCTTTTATTTCAATTCCAAGCATTAAGCCAAGCCCTCTTACTTCAACTACATTATCTAACTTAGCTTCGTTTATTCTATTTTTAATAATTTCACTCTTTTTAGTTATTGCATTAAAACTTTCTTCATTGCATAGTTCATCTAAAACTACAAGAGCACCAGCACATACAACAGGATTTCCACCAAAGGTTGAACCGTGGTCTCCAGGTTTAAATGTATCAGCAACTTTTTCATTACAAAGAACAGCACCAATTGGAAGACCAGCACCTAAACCCTTTGCCATAGAAACTATATCAGGTTTTACATCAAAATGATTAAATCCAAAAAGTTTTCCTGTTCTAGCCATACCAGCTTGTACTTCATCAAATATAACTAAAATGTCTCTTTCATTACAAATTTTACATACTTCTTGAACAAAATCTTTATTTAATGGATGAACACCACCTTCACCTTGAACAGCTTCCATCATAATGGCACATACATCATCAGTTAAGTGCTTTTTAAATTCTTCTATATCGTTAGCAGGTGTATAATCAAAGCCTTCTGTAAAAGGCATGAAATATTTGTGGAATTTATCTTGTCCTGTAGCCATTAAAGTAGTAATTGTTCTTCCATGGAAAGATTGTTTTAGAGTTAAGATGGTAGCTCTTCCTTCTCCATATTTATCAAAGCTATATTTTCTAGCAAGTTTAATTGCACATTCATTAGCTTCAGCTCCAGAATTAGCAAAGAAAACTTTACTCATATCAGCAGCTTTAGTTAATTTGTTGCTAAGTTCAACGGTAACAGGATTTAAGAAAATATTAGAGCAGTGTTGTAATTTTGCAGCTTGGTTAGAAATAGCAGAAACCCACTTAGGATTATTATATCCAAGACAGTTTACTCCTATACCACTTGTAAAATCTATATATTCTTTACCATTTGTATCATAAAGTTTTACTCCTTCACCTTTTTCAATAACTGGTGATAGTGGAGCATAATTGTTCATTAATGAATTTTCCATAATAACCTCCTAATAAATCATTGTTCCAAGACCTTTTAAGCCTTCTGGAGAAAGTAATTCTAATATAATTGAATGAGGGACTCTTCCATCTATTATATGTGCTCTTTCAACACCCATACGTACAGATTCAACACAACAATCAATTTTAGGAATCATACCACCTTTAATTACTCCTTCTGCAATTAGCTTTGGTACTTGGTGTAATCTAAGGGTAGATATTAATGTATCTGGGTCTTTAGGGTCCTTCATAACTCCTGCAATATCAGTTAAAAGCATTAACTTTTCAGCTTTTAGGGCAGATGCTATTTTTGCAGCACAGGTATCTGCATTTATGTTATAAAGGCAATTATCATCCTCACCTAAGGCAACACTTCCTATAACAGGGATATAGTCAGAGTCTAATGCCATTTTTATAATATCAGTGTTTACTGAAGTAACATCTCCAACGTATCCTAAATCTACATCACCTTTAAGTTTCTTAGCTTTTAAAAGAGAACCATCCATACCACAAAGACCAATTGCTTTTCCACCAGCTTTTTCAATTAAAGCAACTAAATCCTTGTTAACTTTTCCACCTAAAACCATTTGAACAACTTCAATAGCTGTTTCATCTGTATAACGAAGTCCATTTATAAATTCACTTTTAGCACCAATTTTATTTAAGAAAGAGGAGATATAAGGCCCTCCACCATGAACTATAACAGGTTTAAAACCAACACATTTCATTAAAACTATATCATTTATAACGCTTTCTTGTAGTTCTTCACTAATCATGGCATTTCCACCATATTTAACAACAATAATCTTATTGTTAAATTTTTGTATAAAAGGTAAAGATTCTACTAAGACTTTAGCACGGTCATTAATATTCATTTAAACATTCCCCCAAAAATAAGATTAACTTCTATAATCTCCATTAATTTTTACATAATCATAAGTAAGGTCACAACCCCATACAGTTACAGAAGCATCTCCTAAAAATAAATCAACTTTTATTTTAACTTCATCTTTAATTAAGATTTCTTTTGCTAATTCTTCACTAAATGGTAATGAAGCACCTGCTTTACATACTTGAATAGAGCCAGCTTCACTTTCAAAATAAACATCAACCTTGTCAGGGTCAAAGTCTGCACCTGAATATCCTAAAGCACAAAGAATTCTTCCCCAGTTAGCATCAGAACCAAAAATTGCAGTTTTTACAAGGCTTGATTTTATAACGCTTTTAGCTAAAACATCAGCATCTTCTTCATTATAAGCTCCATTAACAGTACATTCTATAAGCTTTGTAGCACCTTCTCCGTCTTTAGCAAGCATTTTTGAAATTGTTATACAAACTTCTTTTAAAGCTTCAACAAAAGTATTGTAGTCTTCATTTTTTTCAGTGATTTCTTCATTTTCTGCTAGGCCATTAGCAAGTACGAAGACAGTATCGTTTGTACTTGTATCTCCATCAACAGTAATTCTGTTATAGCTTACCTTTACAGTCTCTTTTAAAGCTTCTTTAAGAAGGTCAGAAGAAATAGCAAGGTCTGTAGTTATGAAAGAAAGCATAGTACCCATGTTAGGTTCAATCATTCCAGAACCTTTAGCAATGGCCCCTAAAGAAATGGTTTTTCCGCCAATTTCAAATTGAATTGCATATTCCTTCATAAAAGTATCTGTTGTCATAATAGATTCAGCAGCTGCTTTTGAGCCATCTTTTGAAAGAGATTTTGTAAGGCATGGGATTCCGTTTACTATGGCATTTATATTTAAAGGAACTCCTATAACTCCAGTAGAAGCAACTACAACATCTTGAGTATCTATATTAAGAGCTTTTGCTTGAACTTCTGTCATTGTTTCAGCATCTTTTAGTCCATTTTCTCCATTGCAAGTATTAGCATTACCACTATTAACTATTATTGCTTGAGCTTTTCCATTGTGTAAGTGATTTTTAGATATTTGTATAGGTGCTCCCTTAACTTTATTTAATGTATACATTCCAGCACCATTTGCCATAACTTCAGAATAAATTAGAGCTAAATCTTTTTTAGTAGAGCCTTCCTTAACTCCACAATGTATACCAGAAGCTAAAAAGCCCTTTGCAGCAGTAACACCACCATCTATAACTTTAAAATCCATTAAAAATACCCCCTTAATATATTAAATTATATTGCCATGTAATAAAATTTTATTACATGGCAACTTTATAAAAAATTAATTATTTTCTTCAATAAACTTATCTAAAGCATTTATTTGAATTTTTATAGATTCAGAGGAAGGTCCTCCAATAACTTTTCTTTCTTCAACACATGTTAATAAGTCTATTGCCTTATATATATCCTCTTCAAAAACTGGAGAGAAACTTTTAAATTCTTCTAAAGAAAGTTCTTCTATAGCTTTATTTTCTTTTATGCAATAAAGCACCATTTCACCAACTATTGAGTGAGCTGTTCTAAAAGGAACATTATGCTTAGCTAAATAATCAGCTACATCTGTTGCATTTGTAAAGCCACCTGAAGCACCTTTTTTCATATTATCTTTATTAACTTTCATTGTATCAATCATACCAGCGAATGTTTTTAAAGATAATGTAACAGTATCTAAAGCATCAAATAAAGCTTCTTTATCTTCTTGCATATCCTTATTGTAGGCTAGAGGAATACCTTTCATAACAGTTAAAAGAGTTATTAAATCTCCATAAACACGACCAGTTTTTCCACGAACAAGTTCTGCAACATCAGGATTCTTCTTTTGAGGCATTATTGAGCTTCCTGTGCTATATTCATCATCTAATTGTATAAATTTAAATTCATCAGTACACCATAAAATTATTTCTTCTGCAAATCTTGATAGGTGCATCATAATTATTGACAAAGAAGATAGGGTTTCTATGACATAATCTCTATCAGATACTGAATCTAAACTATTTAATGTGATTTGTGAGAATCCTAATTCATTAGCAACAAATTCTCTATCAATAGGGTAGGTAGAAGTTGCTAAAGCACCAGAACCAAGAGGCATCATATCAGTTCTTTTATATGTATCTTGTAATCTTCCAATATCTCTTTTAAACATCTCTGCATAAGCTAAAAGATGATGAGCAAGAGTAATTGGTTGAGCTTTTTGCATATGAGTATATCCAGGCATTATTGTATCTATATTTTCTTTAGCTTTTTTAGATAAAACTTTTTCAAGGTCAATTATGTCTGAAATAATTAGTTTAATTTCTTTTTTTAAATATAATCTTAAATCTAAAGTTACTTGGTCGTTTCTGCTTCTTCCTGTATGAAGCATTTTCCCTTCGTCACCTATGTAGTAAGTAAGAGTTCCTTCTATGAAACTATGAATATCTTCAGAAGAGGGGTCAATACCTATGACCCCATTATCCATACGCTTTAACATTTCGTTTAAGCCATCTTCTATTTTTTTACTTGCTTTTGAAGGGATGATTTTTTGTTTTCCAAGCATTTTTACATGTGCTAAGCTGCCTTCTACATCTTCCTTGTACATTCTTGAATCAACTCTTATAGAAGAGTTAAAATCATTAACTAAGTCGTTAGTACCTTTTTTAAATCGTCCGCCCCAAAGCTTCATATTATTTTCCCTCGCTTTGAGTCTTTGCCTTCATCTTAGCTTGAACTGTTGTTGGAAGACCAAATAGATTTATAAATCCAGCAGAATCTTTTTGGTCATAAACAGCATCTTCACCAAATGTTGCATATTCTTCACTATATAAAGAATATGGAGAAGTCATACCAGCATTTACTATATTTCCTTTGTATAACTTAAGTTTGATTTCACCAGTAACAGTTTCTTGAGTTTTATCAACAAATTCAGAAAGTGCTTCTCTTAATGGGCTATACCATTGACCATTATATACTAAATCAGCAAACTTTAATGCAACACTTTCTTTGAAGTGAGCAGTTTCTTTATCTAAACATAATTCTTCTAAATCTTTATGAGCTTTGTAAAGAATAGTTCCACCTGGAGTTTCATATACACCTCTTGATTTCATACCAACAAGTCTGTTTTCTACCATGTCTGTGATACCAATAGCGTTTTCTCCACCAACTTTATTTAATTCTTTTATTAATTTAACTCCATCCATTCTTTCACCATTTAAAGCTACTGGAATACCTTTTTCAAAAGTAAGAGTTATATAAGTAGCCTTATCTGGAGCAGCTTCTAAAGTTTTTGAAAGTTCAAGAATCTTAGCATAGTTTGGTTCATTTGCTGGGTCTTCTAGGTCTAATCCTTCGTGGCTTAAGTGCCATAAGTTCATATCCTTACTGTAGTTTGTATCATAGCTTATTTTTATTGGAACTTTCTTTTCTAAAGCATATGCTATTTCTTCTTCTCTAGATTTTATATCCCAAATTCTCCAAGGAGCAATTACTTCCATTTCTGGAGCAAAAGCCTTTATAGCAAGTTCAAATCTAACTTGGTCATTTCCTTTACCAGTACATCCATGACAGATTGCATCTGCTCCCTCTTTTTTAGCTATTTCTACCATTCTTTTTCCGATTATAGGTCTAGCAAAAGATGTTCCTAAAAGATATTTTCCTTCATAAACTGCATTTGCTTTTATAGTTGGGAAAATATAATCATTTACGAATTCTTCAGTTAAATCTTCTATGTATATTTTAGAAGCTCCTGTTTTTAATGCTTTTTCTTCTAGCCCTTCAAGCTCTGAATCTTTTTGACCAACATTACCTACAACTGCAATAACTTCGCATCCATAGTTTTCTTTAAGCCATGGAATTATAACAGATGTATCTAATCCTCCAGAGTAAGCTAAAACAACTTTGTTAAATTTTTTCATAATGGTTTGCCCCCTTAATTTATTTAAAATTTGTATAATTTTCATTATTTGCTAACATAGATATAATTATAACTCTATTTGAATAAATATGCAATAATTATCCTAAAATTTCTTTATAAATATGCAATTATTCATTTTAAATTAGAATTTATGCAATATATATGCATAAAGATAAAAATGTTAAGCCAACCACTTAATTATATAGAAATTTATACTTATTTTCAATATAATAATAAACCTCAATAATAAATAAAAATTTATTAAAATATAAGTGAAAATATTAATAAATAATATAAATTAGATAAATATATAACTAAAAAGGCAAACATAATTAGTATATTTAAAAAATATTTTCAAAAGTAGGCTTATGGAGCTTCTGAATATTATGTGCAGAGTTTTTTAGGGTTGAAATAGCAATTAAAGAATCAGTTTTTTCTTTTCCATATACATATAGTGATAATTCTATGGATTCATCTAAAATTTCATCAAAGTCATGGTGATTTAAGTACATGGAAAGTACAAAACTTTTGTCATTAATGCTTTTAATTAAATCATTAGATGAAGAATATGCCTCATCCCATTTGTTATCTTCTATTAATAAATAAATTTCTTTAGTATCTTTTTTTATTATATTACATAGTTTATTTAAAGAGGAGTTGGCGTATGTAACAAAGCCTAAAAGAGATAAAAACATTATTATTGCTATAATAGTATTCTTCAATTTTATCACCCCTTGTTTTCATTATCATATAATTGATATTTAAAATTTCCAGTTGTATCATACATAGCAATTACAACATCTTCTATAGAGTTAATATTATGATTTTTTAGTACATTAGAAATCCATTTTTCATCTTTGTTAATAGAAGTTAATGTGTTTTTATTAATTTTTCCATCACTAACTAATATTTTTGGAAGTAAAGGTTCTTTTTTTGAAGAAGAACTTTGCTGATTGCCATTTGAACTACTAGAAGATGAAGAGGATTGATTGCTTGGTAAAACTGATATACGCCCATTATTTTCAAGTATTGCATATTGGATATTAGATAAATCAAAATACCCAAGAAGCCTTAATTCTTCCATAAGTTCATCAATATTAATTTGTTGTCTTTTTAATTCAGAGTAATTAATTTGTTTATTGCATACTAAAATAGTTGGCTCTCCATCAATAATTTTTCTTGCTTTTTGGCTCTTTAGTTGTATCAATGATAAAAGAATTTTTAGTAGAAGTAATGTTACTATGGGAATAACTCCTAAAAGTAAAGGAAATCTAGTGTCTTGCATAGGCAAAGCTGCTAAATCTGAAATCATTATTGTTATTACAAATTCGTAGGGCTGAAGTTCACCAATTTGACGTTTCCCCATAAGTCTCATTGTAAAAATTACCAATGCATAAAGTAATGCAGTTCTGATAAAAACTATAAACATAAAAACACCTCGCTTATAAGTAATATCTCCATAAAAAGAAATTTTATTCAAAGATATAAAATAAATTTAGAATTCTTTTAGAATAAGATATAATATTATTTATCAATTTTAATGGCTATGATAAGATATAAAATACCAAAATTTAAGTACTAGGAAGGAGGAACTTTATGAAAATTATTTTAGGTGAAGGAAAAATAGTAGAAGTAAAAGAAAAAACAAGATTTAAAGAAATAGTAGATATATATTCAGAAAGTAAAAAAATAGTTTTATGCAAACTAGATGGAAAGTATTATGAATTAGATGAGGAAATTCCAAAAGAGGGATTTTTAGAATTTATAGATGTAAATAGTGAAATAGGATGGAAGGTATATGCAAGAACTTTACAATATATTTTCATAAAGGCAACATTAGATTTATTTCCACAGGCAACCATAACAATACAACATTCAATATCTAAGGGAACTTTTGGAGAAATATTTAAGGATGAAAAACTTAACAAAGAAGATATAGAAAAAATAAAGATAGAAATGAGAAATTTAATAAAACGAGATATTCCTATAACCAAAGTTTCTGTGAGTAAAGAAAAAGCAATTAATATTTTCAAAGATTATGGAATGGAGGACAAAATACGTCTATTAAGTCAAATAAAAAAGGATAAAGTAAGTCTTTATGAATTGGATGGAAGATATGATTATTTTTATGGAGATATGGCATATTCAACTGGAATTATAGAAGCTTTTGACTTAATATTATATGCTCATGGTTTTGTATTAAGAAATCCAAAGGAAGGAGATGTTTCAACACTTCCAGAATTTAAAGAGCAAAAGGCTTTAGCTAAAGTTTTTTATGAAACAGAGCATTGGATTAATATTTTAGGTGTCGGAGATGTTGGAAGGCTTAATGAAAGAATTTTAAAAGGGGAACTAATTGATATTATTTTAGTTTCTGAAGCACTTCATGAGAAAAAGATAGCATATCTTGCAGATAATATTTCAAATAAAGATAATATAAAGCTTGTATTAATAGCAGGACCATCATCTTCTGGAAAAACAACTTTCTTAAATAGGTTGGGAATTCAACTTAAGGTTAATGGTTCAATACCAGTAAAGATATCTCTTGATGATTATTTTATTGATAGAGAAAATTCTCCAAGAGATGAGAATGGAAATTATGATTTTGAGTCTATAAAATCTATTGATTTAAAGCTTTTTAATGATCATATTAATGAATTATTAAAAGGAAATGAAATAGAAATACCAAGATATAATTTTAAAACAGGTAAAAGAGAGTGGCATGGAGAAAGATTAAGGCTTCCTAATAATGGAGTTATACTTGTAGAGGGAATACATGGATTAAACCCTCTTTTAACAAAGGATATTCCAGATGAAAATAAATTTAAAATATATATATCAGCTTTAACCCAGCTTAATGTAGATAATCATAATAGAATATCAACAACTGATGTAAGAAAAATAAGAAGAATTGTAAGAGATTATTTATCAAGAGGATATAGTGCAGAAGAAACCCTTCTTATGTGGCCATCTATAAAAAAGGGAGAAAAGAAAAATATTTTTGTATATCAAGAAGAAGCAGATGAAATGATAAATTCAACATTAGTATATGAATTATGTGTTTTAAAACCATATGCAATAAAAGAACTAAAAAAGATAAAGCCTTCAAGTTCAGTTTACTATGAGGCTTGCAGACTTATTTCATTTTTAGACTTCTTTGAAGAAATAGATATGGAGGAAGTTCCTAAGAATTCTATATTAAAAGAATTTATTGGTGGCAGTTGTTTTTATAAATATTAATAATTATAAAGTGTGAATTATTGATTTGTTTTGACTTAATAAAGGTAAAAAGTAATAATTCACACTTTTTATTTGTTTGTATTGAATAGATAATATTAAAATAAATATATAAAAATCTTTACAAGAGGGATAAAATTACAGATTAATGAAGAAAAAGGGAAATATTGATTAGAAATAGAAGTATAATACAATAAATTCAATTTGCATTCAAATAAGTAATCAATTACAATATAAATTGTAGTAATCAATACGATATTTAATAATATTAATTGCAAATAATAAGATTTTTAATATTATTTAAAAAGGGGAGATAAAATGGGAAAAAAGTTTGTTAAGATTTTGGTAGTAATACTAATATTGGGAGGAATTGCTGGAGGAGCTTATTATTTTACTGATGGATTTGGAACTAAAAATACAAGCATAATAGGTAATTGGCAAAAAGAAAATGAAGATTCAAATAGTGACTTTAAGATGGTTTGGAAGTTTTTTGATAATGGAACAGTATTTATTGGAAAAACAGATTTATATTGTACCTATGAAATAAATGGGGATAAGATAACAATAAATTTAGACCCATTAGAATCTATGGGAGATAGCAATTTAGATTTAACACATGAATATACCTATAAAGTAAAAGGAAATACTTTAACATTAAAGTCTGTAGATGGTACAGCGAAGGACCTTACTTTTAAAAGAGAATAGTATAAACAAATACTTAAAGAAATAACATCAATATAAAAATGCCTAAATATTATTTATTAAAATTTAAATAGAGCAGATTAGTATATTATAAAAAATAATATGCTAATCTGCTTTTGTATTATTCTATAGGAATTTATATATTTTGAAAACTATGAATAAGTTGCTAAGTTAATAATAAAGCTTAATAAAAAAAATGAGTTTAAGAATTTCCTTTCATTTAGTGAGAAAGTATTAATTATTACTTTGCGTTGACTTGGAGCCTGTCGACGGAAAAAGCAAAGTAATAATTAATACTTTCTTATTGACTATATTATGAATAAAAAGTAAAATATATATACGAATATTAGTTCGGTTAGGAGCGTGAAAAATGGGAGAGTTTAAAATAAAATCTAAATTTAATCCTACAGGAGACCAACCTCAAGCAATAGAAGCTTTAGTAAAATCAATTAAAGCTGGAAACAGAGGTCAAACTTTGCTTGGAGTAACAGGTTCAGGAAAAACATTTACCATGGCAAATATTATAGAAAAGCTTCAAAGACCTACAATAATCTTAGCTCACAACAAAACTTTAGCAGCTCAGCTATGTTCAGAATTTAAAGAATTCTTTCCAGATAATATAGTAGAATATTTTGTTTCTTATTATGATTACTATCAGCCAGAAGCTTATGTACCTCAAACAGATACCTTTATTGAAAAAGATGCAGCAATAAACGATGAAATAGATAAGCTTAGACACTCTGCCACCTCTGCACTTTTTGAAAGAAGAGATGTTATTATAGTAGCCTCTGTGTCATGTATTTATGGACTAGGAAATCCTGAAGAATACGAAAAACTTACTATAAGTTTAAGGGTAGGCATGGAAAAAGATAGAGATGAAATAATAAAAAAACTTATAGAAATTCAATATGAAAGAAATGATATAGATTTTAAGAGAGGTACATTTAGAGTAAGAGGTGATAATTTAGATATTGTTCCAGCATCATCTTCTACTAAAGGAATAAGAATAGAATTTTTTGGAGATGAAATAGATAGAATAAGAGAATTTGATGTTCTAACAGGAAATATTTTAGGCGAAAGAGAACACGTTGCTATTTTCCCAGCCTCTCACTTTGCATCATCTTCAGAAACCATAGAGAGGTCTTTAAGGACAATAGAGGAAGAGCTTGAAGATAGACTAAAAGAGCTTAATGCCCAAGATAAACTCCTTGAAGCTCAAAGGTTAAGACAAAGAACTAATTTTGATATAGAAATGATTAGAGAAATGGGATATTGTAGTGGAATAGAAAATTATTCTAGAATAATGGATAACAGAGCACCAGGCACACCACCAAAAACATTGCTTGATTATTTCCCAAAGGATTTTTTAATGTTTATAGATGAAAGCCATGTTACAATCCCTCAAGTAAGGGCTATGTATGCAGGAGATAGGTCTAGAAAAGAAAGTTTAGTTGATTATGGCTTTAGACTTCCTTGTGCTTATGATAATAGACCATTAAAGTTTCAAGAGTTTGAGAAAAAGATAAATCAAGTAGTATTTGTAAGTGCTACTCCTTCACAATATGAATTAGATAATTCTTCTGAAGTAGTTGAGCAGATAATAAGACCAACAGGACTTTTAGACCCAGAGATAGTAGTAAAGCCTGTTAAAGGACAGATTGATGATTTGTATGGAGAAATAATGAAAAATACAAAAAGAGGTTTTAGAACTCTTATTACCACCTTAACAAAAAAGATGGCAGAGGATTTAACAAAATATCTAATAGAGCTTGGAGTTAAAACAACATATATGCATTCAGATGTTAAAACAATTGAAAGAATGGAAATAATAAGAGACCTTAGAAAAGGAGAATATGATGTCCTTGTTGGAATTAACCTATTAAGAGAAGGCTTAGATATTCCAGAAGTTGCATTAGTTGCGATTTTAGATGCTGATAAAGAAGGATTTTTAAGGTCTGAGACATCACTAATACAAACTATAGGAAGAGCTGCAAGAAACTCTGAAAGCAAGGTTATAATGTATGCAGATAGAATTACTGGCTCTATGGATAGGGCAATAAATGAAACTAAGAGAAGAAGAAATCTTCAAATGAAATACAATGAAGAACATGGAATAGTTCCTAAGACAATAACAAAAGATATAAGAGCAGTAATAGAAGCTACTAAGACTTTTGAAGAAGAAGAAAAGCAGATTACTTCTAAGGAAACTAAAAAGCTTACAAAAAGTGAAAAGAATAAACTTATTAAAAAATATAAAGAAGAAATGCTTGATGCAGCTAAAAATCTTCAATTTGAAAGAGCAGCAGAGCTTAGAGATATAATTTCTGATTTGGAAAAAAATTAAATTATTTTTTTAATATCAAGTAAGGAGCAAAAAACATGAATGATAAAATTATTATAAAGGGAGCAAAAGTTAATAATTTAAAAAATGTCAGTTTAACAATACCTAGGGATAAACTTATTGTATTTACTGGACTTTCAGGGTCAGGAAAATCTTCATTAGCCTTTGATACTTTGTATGCAGAAGGACAAAGAAGATATGTGGAATCATTATCTTCATATGCAAGACAATTTTTAGGGCAAATGAATAAGCCAGATGTAGAAAAAATAGAAGGATTATCACCAGCTATTTCTATAGACCAAAAAACTACAAGTAAAAACCCTAGGTCAACAGTAGGAACAATAACAGAAATATATGATTATTTAAGACTTTTATATGCAAGAGTTGGAACTCCTTATTGTCCTAAATGTGGTAAGGAAATAAAACAACAAACTATTGACCAGATTGTAGATAAGGTTATGGATTTAGGTGAAAGAACTAAAATTCAAATATTAGCTCCTGTTATAAGGGGAAGAAAGGGAACTCATGAAAAAGTATTAGATGATATAAAGAAAAAAGGGTTTGTAAGAGCAAGAATAGATGGAGAAATATATGAATTAACTGAGGAAGAGGTAAAGCTTGATAAGAATAAAAAGCATAATATAGAGGTCGTTATAGATAGGATAATAGTTAAAGAAGGAATTGAAGGAAGACTTACAGATTCTCTAGAAACAGCATTAAAGCTTGGAGAAAGCCTTGTGATTGTGAATGTAATAGGTGAAAATGATATTTTGTTTAGTGAAAAATTTGCTTGTCCTGATTGTGGTATAAGTATAGGAGAATTAGAGCCTAGAATGTTCTCTTTTAATGCTCCTTATGGAAAATGTGATTGTTGTGATGGACTTGGAACTTTATTTGAAATTGATGAAAATCTTGTTATCCCTAATAAAAAATTAAGCATTATGGATGGTGCTATAGCAAGTTGGGGTGATGGAAGACTTAAAAAAGATTCGTGGACATTTGCTATATTAAAAGCTTTATGTAAAGAATATAATTTTTCTTTAGATACTCCTATTGAAGAACTTCCAAAAGAAATTGTAGATATTTTATTATATGGAACAAAAGGAAAAAAGCTTAATATTACATATGTTAAAGAGGGAGTTAAAGCTGTATATAATTATGCCTTTGAAGGAGAAATAAATTCATTAAAAAGAAGATATAACGAATCTAATTCTGATTTTATAAAAGATTCGATAGAGGCTTTTATGAGTGACAAGGCTTGTCCTAAATGTCATGGAGCAAGACTAAAGCCAGAGGTATTATCAGTAAAAATTGATGGGAAAAATATAATTGAATTTACTGAAATGCCTATAAAAGAAGAACTTGATTTTATAAATAATTTAAAGTTTTCAGAGAAAAATAAGATAATAAGTGAACAAATTATAAGAGAAATAAGAAATAGACTTCAATTTTTAGTTGATGTAGGATTAGATTATTTAAATTTATCTAGAAAATCAGGAACACTATCTGGAGGAGAGGCTCAAAGAATAAGGCTAGCAACACAAATAGGCTCTTCATTGATGGGAGTATTATATATTTTAGATGAACCAAGTATAGGGCTTCATCAAAGGGATAATGATAAGCTTATAGGAACATTACAAAAGCTTAGAGATGTTGGAAACACTGTAATAGTTGTTGAGCATGATGAAGATACTATGAAAGCAGCTGATTATATAGTAGATATAGGACCAGGTGCAGGAGAACATGGTGGAGAAGTAGTAGCGTGTGGAACAGCAGAAGAAATAATGCAATGTAAAGAGTCTATTACTGGGCAATATTTAAGTGGAGCAAAAAAAATAGAAGTTCCAAAGATAAGAAGAAGTGGTAATGGACAAAAGATAACTATTAAAGGGGCTAGAGAAAACAACCTGAAAAATTTAAATGTTTCTATTCCTCTTGGTACATTAACAGTAGTTACTGGAGTTTCAGGTTCAGGAAAAAGTACCTTAATTAATGAAATATTATATAAAGGGTTAAACAGATTAGTTAATAAGAGTAGAAATTTGGTGGGAGCTCATAAAGAGATAATAGGATTTGAAAATATAGATAAAATAATAGATATAGACCAAAGTCCAATAGGAAGAACTCCACGTTCAAATCCTGCTACCTATACAGGTACATTTGATATAATAAGAGAATTATTTTCAACAACAACAGAAGCTAAAATGAGAGGGTATAAGCCTGGAAGATTTTCATTTAATGTAAAAGGTGGAAGATGTGAAGCTTGTTCAGGAGATGGAATAATAAAAATTGAAATGCAGTTTTTATCTGATGTATATGTTCCTTGTGAGGTTTGTAATGGAAAAAGATATAATAGAGAAACTTTAGAGGTAAAATACAAAGGAAAAAATATAGATGATGTATTAAAAATGACAGTAGAGGAAGGATTAAAATTTTTTGAAAACATTCCAAGAATAAAAAATAAGCTTCAAACCTTATACGATGTAGGACTTGGATATATAAGATTAGGTCAGCCTTCTACTCAACTTTCAGGAGGAGAAGCTCAAAGAATAAAACTTGCTTATGAACTTTCAAAAAGAAGTACAGGAAAAACATTATATATTTTAGATGAACCTTCAACAGGACTTCATATAGATGATGTAAATAGATTAATAGAAATACTTCAGAGATTAGTAGATGCAGGGAATTCTGTTGTTGTTATTGAGCATAATCTTGATATTATAAAATGTGCAGACCATATCATAGATTTAGGACCTGAAGGTGGAGATAAGGGTGGAACATTAGTTGCAGAAGGTACACCAGAAGAAATAATTAAAGTAGAAAATTCATATACAGGCAAATATTTAAGAAATATGTTATAAATTATTAATGATTTCTTAAAATATTGAATAAATATGCTTTTATGGTAGTATTATTGTATAATTATATACAGATAATTTTATATTTGAGGTGAACTTATGGATTTTTCTAAATTAATGGCAATAGTATTTGGAGTTATATTCATAATAATTCTTTATTTTATAATATACTATGCGCTAAAGATAATGTATAAAGATATAAAAGTTAATAATGTAAGAAATGAAAACCTGTCAAAACTACCCAAGAAAAAAGTAAAGAAAAATTATGGCATTGAAGTTATTTCGCCAGGAGAAAACTCTAATATTAAAAAGGGTACTATAATACCTATCATAGATATAATAACTATTGGAAGAAAAGAAGATAATTCTGTAGTTTTACAAGATATGCATACTTCAGGAAACCATGCTAAGCTTGTAGTAAAGGAAAATAATTTATATATACAAGATTTACACAGTACAAATGGAACTTTTGTTAATGGTAGAAAAATATCAACTAATGTTAAATTGTTAGGAAGAGAAGAGATTCAGATAGGAACTACTGTGTTTAGAGTATTAGCATAATGATTGAGGTGATTTTGTGAAAATTCGTAAAGATGAGTTTCTGCTTTTATTAGTTACATATATTTTATGTATTGCCCTTTTTGGTAATTTAGCACTTTTAAGCAATCCAGCAGATAAGAGAGCCCTTATTATAGGGGGAATAGTATGTTTTGTTATAATGTTTTCTCATTTTATAATAAGAAAGTTTTATCCAGAAGGAGATAAATTCTTACTTATATTTTCATGTATTTTATCAGCTATAGGAATTGCTATGTTATATAGGATAGATTACACTTATGCAGTAAAACAGATTATTTGGTTTGTTTTAGGTATTTTTATATTTATTTTAACAGTAGTTTTTCTTCCAAGAATGAAAAAACTATCAACTTTGAGATATCTTTACTTAGCTTTAACAATAATATTTATGTTATTGGCACCATTGTTTGCAGAAGAAATTTATGGTGCTAAGAACTGGATTTATATAGCTGGTATTGGAATTCAGCCATCAGAGTTTGGTAAAATAACATTAGTTTTATATTTATCATCAGCTTTAAAAGGATATAGTGGCAAGGAAAAAACAATTAAACAGCTAAAAAACCTTATAGAGCCTGCATTAGTAACAATATTTTCATTAGGATGTCTTGTTTATCAAACTGACTTAGGCTCAGCTTTAATATTTTTTGGTATTTCAATTTCACTTTTATATGTTGCTACATCAAAGAAAAAGTATGTTGTATTATGTTTAGGATTATCAGCTGTAGGTGGAAGTATGGCATATAAGCTTTTTGGACATATTAGAGATAGAGTACAAATATGGCTTGACCCATGGAGTGATCCAAATGGTGCTGGATATCAAATAATCCAAGGATTATATGCAATAGCCTCTGGAGGAATGTTTGGATTAGGCTTAGGGCGTGGATACCCTGATTTTGTACCTGTAAGGGAAAGTGACTATATTTTTGCAATGATTTGTGAAGAGTTTGGTATGATATTTGGAATTGGAATATTAATATTATTTTTCTTGCTTTTTTATAGAGGCATAAGAGTTGCTTTTGTAACAAATAATAGATTTTCTCAGTTAGTGGCAGTAGGATTAAGTGTAATGATAGCTTGTCAAGCTTTAGTTATTATTGGAGGTATATTTAAAATAATACCTTTAACAGGAATTACTCTTCCTTTCATAAGTGCTGGTGGTAGCTCTATGCTTACTATGTTTTTTGCATTAGGATTATTACAAAAGGTTTCAGAGGAGGGTTAATGAATGAATCAGTTTGGAAATAATGTTAAGAAGGTTATGATAATATTTCTATTTCTTTTTGTTGCTTTGATTTCATATATAGCATATTTTCAGGCATTTAAGGCACCAACTTTAGCAAGTGATACAAATAATAAAAGAATATGGGTAGAGAAAAATAACATTTTAAGAGGAACTATATATGATAGAAATCTTTCACCACTAACATCAGGAGAAAAAACAGGTGCTTTAACCCAATCAAGAAATTACATTGGTGGAGATGTTTATGTTCATGCATTAGGCTATGTTAATCAAACCTATGGAACAACAGGGTTAGAAAAATTATATAATGAAGAGCTTACAACACATACTCCAACAGATGAAGATAAAAAAGATAGTATATTTTATAACTTTAACTGGGAAAAGCTAAAAACAGAATTTAAAAATAGAGGAAAAAAAGAGGAAGAAATAAAAAAAGTGGGAAATGGTGTTGTTACAACATTAAATCCTACAATTCAACAAGCAGCTTATGATGCACTTGGTAACAATAAGGGAGCAGCTGTAGCGTTAAATCCAAAAACAGGCGAAGTTTTAGCAATGGTATCTAAGCCTACATATGACCCTAATAACTTAGAAGATGCTATTTCTGCTGCAAATTCAGGAGGAGCAACTAATAGTCCATTAATAAATAGAGCAACAAATGGATTATATCCACCAGGTTCAACATTTAAGGTTATAACTGCAACATCGGCATTAGAGAACATTCCAGATGTACTATCAAGAACATTTGATGATAGTAATGGATATATACAAATAGGTGATAAATATTCTCTATCTAATGATAATGGTGAAGCTAATGGTTATGTAGATTTAAAAGGTGCTTTTTTAGCATCTAGTAATGTGGTTTTTGGTGGAATACTAGCAAGAGAGCTTGGAAGTGAAACTTTAAAAGAAACAGCAGAAAAGTTTGGATTTAACAAAGATATTCCTAAAGAAGGATTTGGTTTAGCACAAAGCCAGTTTCCACTTGAAACTTACCCAGGAGTAATTGCTCAATCTGGTATAGGGCAAGGAGGTATTTTAGCAACTCCAATGCAAATGGCTTTAGTAGCATCAACAATAGCAAATGATGGAGTTATGATGACTCCAAAGCTTGTAAATTCTGTTGTTGATTCAGAAATGAATGAAGTTAAAACTATTGAAAGCAAAGAATATGGAAGAGTATTGTCAGAAGAACATGCAGCAGTTATAACAGATTTTATGAAAACTTATGTTGATAACAGAGTTTATGGAAGCTGGTCATTCTTTGAAGGCACAAATGCCTGTGCAAAAACAGGAACAGCAACAGTTTTAGATTCAAATGGAAATAAAGCTGAACCTCATGGATGGTTTATAGCATTTGCACCAGCAGAAGATCCTCAAATTGCAGTAGCTGTAATTGTAGAAAATGCAGGATATGGTGGTCAAGTAGCAGCACCAGTAGCTGCAGCTATGATAAATGCAGCTTTAGGAAGATAATTTTTAAAATTAATATTAATAGCGAAGTAAGGTTCTTATTTACTTCGCTATTTATTTCGAAGATTTTATTTCACTAGGATTTATATTTTGATAGTGAGGATGACATGATAGGAAATTATTTGAATTTGGTAGTAGTTACCCTAAGATTTATATTTTGATAGTGAGGATGTTTGATAAAATGTTTGATTTTGAATATCAATTAAAGGTTTTACCAAATAAGCCTGGAGTTTATTTAATGAAAAATTCTTTAGGTGAAGTTATTTATGTTGGTAAAGCAAAAATTTTAAAAAATAGAGTGAGACAATATTTTCAAAACTCTAAAAATCATACTGAAAAAGTAAGAGCAATGGTTAAAAATATTGCAGAATTTGAGTATATAGTTACAGATTCTGAAATGGAGGCTTTAATTTTAGAATGTAATTTAATAAAAAAGTATAGTCCAAGATATAATATTCTTTTAAAAGATGATAAATTTTATCCATTTATAAAAATTACAACAAACGAAGATTTCCCAAGAGTTTTTGTCACAAGAAATTTTGTAAGAGATGGAAATAAATATTTTGGACCTTATACAAATGGAATAGCAGTTTATGAAACTATGAATCTTATAAGAAAAATATTTCCTTTAAGAAGTTGTAAAAAAAGTATAAAAGAGGGAGATGAACCAACAAGACCTTGTTTAAACTATCATATTAAGAAATGTATGGCACCTTGTGGAGGATATGTTTCAAAAAGTGAATACATAAAAATGATAAATGAAGTAATGGATATTTTAAATGGAAAGGATAAAAACATATTAAAAGCTCTTAAAGAAAATATGGAAAAAGCATCAGAAGCATTAGAATTTGAAAAAGCAGCATCTTTTAGAGATAAAATATTAGCTATAAATGCACTTGTTGAAAAGCAAAAAATATTTAGAGTATCTGAAGGGGATGAAGATTTTATAAATATCTATAAAGATGAAAGAGATGCTTGTATACAAGTATTTTTCCTTAGGGATGGAAAAATTAGTGGAAGAGAGCATTTTATAATTGAAAATACAGGTGATGAGCCAGAAGAAAATATATTATCTCAGTTTATAGTTAATTTTTACAGTGGTACTGCAAAAATCCCAAGAAATATTTATGTACCATGTATAGAGGAAGAGGAGCTTTTAGAAGAATTTTTAACAATAAAAAGAGAAGCAAAAGCATGGATTAAAATTCCCCAAAAAGGAGAAAAGAAAAACCTTCTTGAAATGGTAAAAGATAATGCCAAGGTAACACTTGAACAGTTTAAAGATAAAATATTAAAAGAAAAAGAAATTAACAAAAGAACCCTAGAGGAAATACAGGATATATTATCATTAGATGAACCTCCATATAGAATAGAAGCCTATGATATATCTAATATACAAGGAGTAGACTCTGTAGGAACTATGATAGTTTTTGAAGATGGAAAAGCAAAAAATAGTGATTATAGAAGATTTAGAATAAAAACTGTTAAGGGTGCTGATGATTATAATAGCATGAGAGAAATTCTTACTAGAAGGTTTGAACATGGACTAAAAGAGGTAAAAGAAATACAAAATAGAAATATTAAGTTTTCTAGTGGAAAATTTTCTAACTTCCCAGACCTTATAATGATGGATGGTGGAAAAGGACAAGTAAATGTGGCACTTCAGGTTTTAGAAGAATTAAATATTAATATTCCAGTATGTGGTCTTGTAAAAGATGATAAACATCAAACTAGAGGAATAATTTATGAAAATGAGGAAATAATTATAAATAGAAATTCTAACTTGATGCAATTGATAAGAAGAATACAAGATGAAGTTCATAGATTTGCAATAACCTATCATAGAACACTTAGAGATAAAAGAACACTTCATTCTATTTTAGATGATATTCCAAATGTAGGGCAAAAAAGAAGGATGGCTCTTTTAAAACACTTTGGAAGTGTAGAAAAAATAAAAGAGGCAACATTAGAAGAACTTTTAGAAATAGATTCAATTGACAGAAAAACAGCAGATAGTATAGTAAGCTATTTTAATTCTAGTAATGAAAAATAAAGGAATATCTCTTGTTTAATATATAAAATTAAACTATACTAAAATATGGATTAAAAGATTATAAAAATATTTAAGAGGAGTTTAGTATGAGTGAAGTTTTAAAATTAAAGAACTTATTTAATAATATATATTCAGAAGATGAAATTAAGATAAACGAACTTATGAAGGAGCATGTAAATTTTAAAGTAGGTGGTCCTGCAGATATACTATTAATACCAAGTAAGGCAGAACAAATTATAGAAAGCATAAAAGTATGTAAAGATAACAATATTCCGTACTTTGTAATTGGAAATGGTTCTAATCTTTTAGTAAAGGATGGAGGAATAAGAGGAGTTGTTATTAAACTAACAGGACTTACTAATTTAGAGGTTAATGAAACAGAAATAAAAGCAGATTGTGGAGTTATGCTTAAAAATCTTTCTGATAAAGCATTAGAAAATTCATTAACAGGACTTGAATTTGCTTGTGGAATTCCAGGAACTGTAGGTGGAGCTGTATTTATGAATGCAGGAGCTTATGATGGAGAAATTAAAAATGTAATAAAAGAAGCACAGGTAATGACAAGCTCAGGAGAAATAGTTACAATGTCTAAGGATGAATTAGAGCTTGGATACAGAACATCAAAAGTCATGAAGGATAATTTAATTGTTATAAGTGCTACCTTCAAGTTAGAAAAAGGAAGCAAAAAAGAAATTAAAGATAAAATAGATGACTTTACACAAAGAAGAGAAGAAAAACAACCTTTAGAATATCCTTCAGCTGGAAGTACTTTTAAAAGACCAGAAGGATATTTTGCAGGAAAATTAATTCAAGATTCAGGTCTTAAAGGGTATTCAATAGGAGGAGCTGCTGTTTCTTCAAAACATTCAGGGTTTGTAATAAATAAAGGAAATGCTACGGCTAAAGATATTTTAGATTTGATAGCATATATTCAAAAGGAAGTAAAAAGACAGTTTGGAGTTGAGCTTCATCCTGAAGTGAGAATAATTGGAGAGGATTTATAGAATTTTTTAAAAAATTTATTGGTTATAACTTTAAAATGATATCAGAAATTATAATTTAGCTTATATTTTTCATTATAAAAATTGAAAAATATAAGCTACAAATTAATAAACATAACTGAAATCATTATTAAAGTTATTTTTTTATTCTTTAGGAAATTATATTAATTAAAACTTTTTTATTTTGCAGTATCAAAAATAATATGGCTATTCTATAGATATGCTATAATGTTATTTGAAATACTACATAAATTAGGGGGTCAGTATGAGATTCGTAATAGTAACAGGTTTATCAGGAGCTGGAAAAACAGAAGCTACAAAAAGCTTAGAGGATATAGGATATTTTTGCGTAGATAATTTACCACCAAAACTTATTCCAAAATTTGCTGAAGCATGTAATACAGGACAAATAAATAAAGTTGCTTTAGTAATGGATATAAGAGGTGGAGTATTTTTTGATGACTTATTTGAATCATTAGAATATTTAAGGAAAAATAATTTTAAGTATGAGATATTATTTCTTGATTGTTCTGATGAAGTTTTAGTAAAAAGATTTAAACAAAACAGAAGAAGCCATCCTTTATCTCCTAATGGAAGGGTTTTAACTGGAATAAATATTGAAAGAAAAAAGCTAAGAGAAGTTCAAGATAAGGCAGATATAATAATAGACACATCAAAATATACTATTAAAGATTTAAGAGAAAAAATAAATGAATATTTTGGAGACTACAAATCAGTAGAAGAAGAAATTTCTATAAGTGTTTTAAGTTTTGGATTTAAGTATGGAATACCAGTAGATTCAGATTTGGTTTTTGATGTTAGATTTATTCCAAATCCATTTTACATACCAGAACTAAAACCATTATCAGGAATGGATGAGCCAGTAAGAGAATATGTTTTAAAGCAACAGGAAACAAAGGATTTCTTAGAAAAGCTTAATGATATGTTAAAATTTCTCATCCCTAATTATGCGAAGGAGGGAAAAAAGCAACTTATTGTTTCTATAGGATGTACAGGAGGAAGACATCGTTCTGTTGCAATAGCTAATGCTGTTTATGAGGAATTAAAGAAAGAGGACTTTAATGCATCAATAGAACATAGAGATATAAATGAAGATATTCATAAAGGAGTTAAAAAGCTATGAGATTTACAGATTGGCTTAAGCCTGGGATAAGGGTAAAAAGATGGCTAGCCTTTGCTATTCTTGGAATTCTTCTTATAGTATTTGGGATTATAGAGCTGATAAACAGAAGAGAATATACAGTTGCTTTTAAAATATTTTATATTACACTTATTGTTACAGGAATATTTGTCATTTATTTATCTGCAGTAGAGATTATGAAATCTGTAATTTATTTAGTTAATAAAGGTGATATAAAAGTAGCATTAAACAGTAAAAAAATAGAGTCTCTTATAGGAGAAAAAAGACTTCTTATAAAAGGACCTAAAATAGTTGTTATAGGTGGAGGAACAGGACTTTCTACCATGCTTAGAGGGTTAAAATATTATACTTCAAACATAACAGCTATAGTTACTGTTGGTGATGATGGAGGAGGTTCAGGAAAATTAAGAGAAGATTTGGGAATGCTTCCTCCAGGAGATATAAGAAACTGTATATTAGCACTAGCAGATACAGAACCAATCATGAAAGAACTTCTACAATATAGGTTTAAAGATGGTAGGTTAAAAAACCAAAGCTTTGGTAATTTATTTTTAGCAGCAATGGCTGGAATATCTGATAATTTTGAGGATGCAGTACAAAAGATGAGTTCAGTTTTAGCAGTAGTAGGAAAGGTACTTCCTGTCACATTAGATGATATGCAACTTAAGGCAGTTTTAAAAAATGGAAATGTTGTAAAAGGAGAATCTCAAATACCTAATGAAGCAATAAAACAGAAGTCTGTTATAGAGCTTCTTATGCTTGAACCTGAAAATGCAACTCCTTTAAAAGAGGCTTTAGATGCTATAAAAGAGGCAGATGCAATAGTAATGGGACCTGGAAGCCTTTATACAAGCGTTATTCCTAATCTTCTTGTAAATAAAATAAGCTCATCAATAAGAAGAAGTAGTGCTTATAAAGTATATATCTCAAATATAATGACTCAACCAGGAGAAACTGATGGCTTTACTGCATCAGACCATTTAAAAACCATTCAAAAGTATGGTGGTAAGGATATAGTAGAGTGTGTTATTGCAAATTGTGGCAATATATCTGATGAACTTAAAGAAAAGTATAACAAAGAGGGTGCTGAATTAGTTAAGCTTGATGAAGATAATATAAGAAGTCAAGGTGTTGATTTAATAACAGGCAATCTAATTAAAATAGAAAGTGGTTTTGTAAAGCATGATGCAGATTATTTAGCACAGATATTAGTTGAAGCTATTATGGAAAAACAACTATTATATGATAAAAAGAAAATTATTGAATATATGTATTTATCTCAACGTATAAAGCAAAGGGAAAACGAGGAAAATAGTAAAGGAGAAAGTTAGATGTCATTTTCAGCAAAGGTAAAAGGAGAGTTAGGTAGATATACAGAAATGAGCAGAGAAGAGGCCTTAGCTCAAATTTCAGCTATGATGAAGGTAAGTGGAACTATAGCCTTTAATGGTAAGGGATTATCCTTTAAGATAACTACAGAAAATCCAACAAGTGCAAGACTTGTATTTACACTTTTAAAAGAGCATTTTCATATACATTCAAAGCTTATGGTTAAAAAAAGTAATTCCTTAAAAAAGAATAATATTTATATGGTTGTAATTGATGAAGAAATGGGAGTTAGAGAGCTTCTTAAAGAAACAGGAATATTTAAAGAAGTGGATGGAGGCATTACTCTTGATTACAGAATAGATGAAAAAATGGTAGAAACAGATGATGAAAAAAGAGCATACATAAGAGGTGCATTTTTAGGTGGAGGAAGTGTAACTAATCCTGAAAAAAATTATCATCTTGAATTTGTTACTCATAGCGAAGAATATGCACATGATTTATGTGAATTAATTAATAGCTGTGGATTAAATTCTAAGGTTATACAAAGAAAAAATTCTTTTATTGTTTATATAAAGGAAGGAGAACAAATTGTTGATATATTGAATATAATGGGAGCACATTCTTGTCTTTTAGAGCTTGAAAATATAAGAATTATGAAGGAAATGCGAAATAATGTAAACAGACTTGTAAACTGTGAAACAGCTAATCTTTCAAAGACAGTTAATGCAGCAGTAAGACAGGTTGAAAGCATTAAACTTATTCAATCTAAAATAGGATTAAAAAGGCTTCCACAAAATCTTAGAGAAATTGCAGAGCTTAGACTTGAGTATCCTGATGAATCTTTAAAGGAATTAGGAGAAATGCTTAATCCTCCAGTAGGAAAATCAGGAGTAAATCATAGACTAAGAAAAATTGAAAAAATAGCAGAAGAATTACGAAGTGAAAAATAAAGGATGTGATATGGTGGAAAAGAAAAAATTCTGTCATCTTCATCTTCACACGGAGTACAGTTTGCTTGATGGGTCTGGGAAGATATCAAAAATTATAAAACAAGCAAAAGAGTTAGGCATGGACAGTATAGCTATTACAGACCATGGGGTCATGTATGGTTGTGTAGATTTTTATAAGAAGGCTAAGGAAGAGGGGATTAAACCTATCCTAGGCTGTGAAATTTATGTGGCATCAAAATCTATGCATATAAAAACTCCAGACAAGGATAATCATACATATCATTTGGTGCTTCTTGTGAAGAATGAAACAGGATATAAAAATTTAATGAAGATAGTTTCTGAAGCTTCTATAAATGGATTTTATTATAAACCTAGAGTTGATAATGAATTTTTAAGAAATCATAGCGAAGGTCTTATTGCATTAAGTGCTTGCTTAGGTGGAGAAATTCAAAATAATATTCTAAAAGGAAATGAAGAAAAAGCAAGAGAAATAGCTTTGCTATATAAGGATATTTTTAAAGATGGATTTTATTTAGAGCTTCAAAATCATGGGCTTGAAGAAAATAGAAAGGTTAATGAAGCCAATATTAAATTAGCTAGGGAGCTTAATATTCCTCTTGTGGCAACTAATGATGTTCACTATGTAAAAAAAGAGGATGCAAAATCTCATGACATTTTATTGTGTATTCAAACTGGAAAAACAATAAATGATGAGAATAGAATGAGATATCCTTCGGAAACATTTTATTTGAAGTCTCCAGAAGAGATGTATGATATGTTTTCTTATGTTCCAGAGGCTTTAGAAAATACAATAAAAATTGCAGAAGAGTGTAACTTTGATTATAAATTTCATGAATCAAAGCTTCCAAAATTTCCATTGCCAGAAGGATGGAGAGCTTATGATTATTTAAGAGAAAAATGTTATAGTGGACTTATTGAAAGATATGAAGAATTTAAAAATTTAAGGGGAAGACCTGTAGATTATGATGAAATTTCCTCTATAGAAGGTAAGGGAAAGGAATATGTAGATAGGCTTGAATATGAACTTGGAATAATAAAACAGATGGGGTATGTTGATTATT
>JALFQD010000194.1 GCA_022785265.1 Clostridium sp.
AGTAGATTCAGTTAAGAAAAACAAAGATTATTTAACTAAAGATGAAGAATTGCTTTCAATGAATAAACTTGGAGCAGCCTTTGTTCAATTATCTTATGGAATACCATTTATGCAAGCAGGAGAAGAGGCAGGAAGAACAAAGCTTGGAGAAGATAATAGCTATAATCTTTCAAAAGAACTTAATAAACTTGATTGGAGCAGAATGTATGACTTTGAAGATTTAATGAATTACTATAAAGGACTTATAGCTTTAAGAAAAGAATTAAAAAATTTCTATGATTTAAGTAAGTACTCCTTAGAGAATATAAATTGGATAGATAATTTGCCAGAACAAGTTATTGGATGTAAAGTAAAAGCAATCACAAAAGGAACATGGAATGAAATAATAATTATTTTTAATGCCTCAAAAAATGATGTTAAAGTTAACATTAATGGAGAATGGAATTTGTTAGTTAATAAGAATTTTGCAACTCCAGAAGCTAGAGAGTTAGTAAAAGAATCTTTATTAATAGAAGCTATAAGTGCTACTGTCATTGGAAAAAAATAGTGAAAACTTTATAGAATAAAAGATGTTATATATGCAATGATTTTCCTTATCATGTAAAATATAAAATTTTATGTGATAAGGAGAAGAAAAAATAAATTTTTTGTGTAAACATTAGAATAGGTTCTATTGACATTACATATAATCATTTTTTAG
Organism: Clostridium sp.; assembly: GCA_022785265.1. Classification (GTDB taxonomy): domain Bacteria; phylum Bacillota; class Clostridia; order Clostridiales; family Clostridiaceae; genus Clostridium. Next base: position 701 of record JALFQD010000194.1, read on the forward strand.
TTGTTGCAAAAGTCAGGTGTTAAAATATAAACTAATTGGTTTTAATAAAAATAGTAAGTTTTTATTTTTAAGATATATTGACAGTATTGATAAAATTATTGTATAATATCATGTGTGTTATTAAGCCCGTAGCTGAGTTGAATTTATAATTTTAGCTAGCGGAGGGAGGGATAATTATGTCAGAAATTAAAGTTGGAGAAAACGAAACACTTGAAAATGCGCTAAGAAGATTTAAGAAAAAGTGTGCTAGAGCTGGAGTTCTTTCAGAAGTAAGAAAGAGAGAACATTATGAAAAGCCAAGCGTTAAGAAAAAGAAAAAATCAGAAGCTGCTAGAAAGAGAAAGTTTAAGTAGGCAATTGCTTTTTGGAAGAAGGTGATAATAATGCCAACAATTAAAGAAAGACTTCAAGAAGATTGGAAAATGGCTATGAAAGCCAAAGATAAATTTAAAGCAAATGTTTTAAGTACTGCAAAATCAGCAATATTATTAGTTGAAAAAACTGATAATAGAAAAGTTGACGATGCAGAGGTTATAGAAATATTAGCCAAAGAAGTCAAGCAAAGAAGAGAAGCTATGCTTGAATTTGAAAAGGGAAATAGACAAGATTTAGTTGATCAGAATAAGGCTGAGATAGAGATTTTGTTAAGTTACCTTCCTCAGCAGTTAAGTGAAGAAGAAATCAAAAAAATAGTAGAAGATTCAGCTATAGAATTGGGCGCAAGTAGCATTAAAGACATGGGAAAAGTTATGGCAGCAGTAAGACCTAAAACATTAGGTAGAGCTGATGGCAAACTTGTAAGTCAACTCGTAAAAGAGTATTTAACTAATAAATAACAAAAAGAACTCTAAGGAGTTCTTTTTGTTATTTTTTTTTCTCTAAAAACATAATATACAAAGAGAAATTTTTTAGGAGTTCATTTTATGAAGAGTAAATTAATTAGAGGTAAAGAATTTATAGCTCAGAAATTAGATATTCCTATAGAAGTTATGATAGATATTCCTAAAATTATAATTACTGGAAATGAAGAAATTACAATAGAAAATCATAAAGGAATAGTAGCTTTTAGTGAACATGAAATAAAAATTTCATCTCAAAAAGGAATTATAAAAATTCAAGGAAATAATTTTGAAATTTTTTATATGGGAAGTAATAGCTTAACAATAAATGGTGAAATAAGAGCAATTTCTTATGAGGGTGAAAGTTATGAGAAAAAGTAAATTTAATAGAGGAAGTATAACCTTAGAAATAAGTTCTTTATCACCAGAAAAAATACTAAATATTTTATGGAAAAGAGATATAGATATAATTGAAGTCAAAAAAATCAGTATAACAACAATATTATTAACCATAAATTATAGTTATTATAAAGAGGTTGAAGAATTAGTTAAAAATTATAAAGGAAAGATAAAGATAATAAAAAAAACTGGAATTATATTCTTCTTAGAAAGGGTTCAAAAAGAGTTTACCCTAATTCTTGGAGGAATTTTATTTTTCATCATATTATATATTCTCTCTACATATATCTGGGGAATAGAAATAGAAACAGAAGAAAATCTTGCACCCTATGAAGTGAGAAAAGAACTTACTTCTGTAGGTATAAAGCCAGGAATAGCTAAAAAATATATAGATGTATATGAAGTTGAAAAAAAGCTTTCAAGTAATAATGACAATATATTATGGATAAGGGTAAGAATAGAAGGGGCTATATTAAAGGTTATTGTTAAGGAAAAAGTAAATCCTCCTAAAACAAGAAATTATGAAATATTAGGTAGTTGTGTGGCTTCAAAAGCTGGGGAAGTAAAAAGAATATTTATAGAAGCTGGAAGTGCAAATGTATCAGTAGGTGATATAGTTAATGAAGGCGATATTCTTATTAATGGAATTCAAGGAAAAGAGGGAGTAGAATTTCAAACTCCAGCAAAAGGTACAGTAATAGCAAATACTTTTTATGAAAAAGAGATGGAGGTTCAAATATCTGGTAAAAAATTGATAAGAGGAGAGGGAAAGCTTAAAGATATATATTTAAATTTATTTGGAAAGAAAATTTATCTAAAAAAGGCTATAAACAAATTTAAGTATTATGATAAAATAGAAAGTAATAAAGGGGTAATTAATACTATAACTTATTTTGAAAGAAAGGAAGAAGAAATAAATATAGATAAAGAAGTAGCAATTCAAGAAGCAGCAAAAAAGCTAGAAGAATCCTTAACCAAAGAAATAACTAATGATGGAAAGATTATAGAGAGAAAGATAGAAACAGAAAAAGTAGATAATGAAAGAATAATGGTAAAAGTAAATTTTGTTGTAGAACAAAATATTGCTAAAGAAGCAACAGAATAAAGTTTAGAATTAAGAAGGTGAAACAATGGATAGAAAAATAAACATTATAAGGGATAAATCTCAAAGAATGCTTATATTTACATTAACATTTGTTATTACTTATTTTTTAATTATAGTAGCCATTTCCCCTAAAAAATATGACTTGAAGGCTGGAGATATAGCACAATCAGATATAAAAGCTTCAAGAGAAACTGTAGACGAAGTCGCATCTAAAGAAATATTAGATGAAGCCTTAAAAAAGGTAGATAAGCAATATACTCAGAAAAGCGAAGTAAAAACAAATGCTGAAAGTGAAGTTAAGGATTTATTTGAAAAAATTATTAATTTAGTTTCATCTGATAAAGATGTAAAAGATAAAGTAAAAGAATTAACTAATTACAAAAAATTTTCTTTAAGTGAATATGATGCTACTATATTATTAAATTTAAATAAGGATATATTAAAAAATCTTCAATGGGAAATATTAGATATATTAAATATTGTCTATGAGCCTAATATACAAGATGGAAATGAAGAAAGTTTATCATCAGCAAAACAAACTGCTAATTCTGAAATAGATAAACTTAATTTAGATTCTTCCTATGAAAAGATAATAAGAAATATTGTTTTAAGTGAAATAAAACCAAATTTATTTTATGATGAAGAAAAGACAAATGAAAAAATAGAAGAAGTTAAAAAGAATACAGAAAAAGTAATAATTAAGAAAAACCAAATAATAGTTAAAGAAGGAGAGCCTGTTACTGAAGGACAAATTCAAGTCCTTAAAGAACTTGGAATCATAAACGAGGGCAAAACAGGAGGATTACTTTTATTATATATTTTAACAACAATATTTGTTAGCATTGTTTTATATCTTCAATATACATATGTTAAAAAAAATCATAAAGAATTTTATGAGGATAATAAAAAGCTCATATTAATATGCTTATTAAATGTAATTTATTTGATTTTAGCAAGTGGAGTAAAATATTTATCTCCTTACTTAATTCCAATGACATGCATTCCGTTATTACTAAGTATGTTAATTAATCATAGAATTTCTTTAGTCTTAGGTTCTTATAATGTTATATTACTTGGTGCATTAGTAGAATTTGACCCACAAATTATATTATTAGCTTTTATAAGTACAATTTTAGGGGCAACTGTATTAAGGAAGATGCAACAAAGAAATGATATAATATATGCCACCTTAGGAATAGGTGGGTTATGTGGAACATTAAATTTTCTTATAGGAATTATGGTATCAATTAATGTTCAAGAGGTTATTATAAATAGCTTATTAACTGTTGTTGGAGTACTAATATCTGGAGTATTAACAATAGGAATACTTCCATTTTTGGAAAATACATTTGATGTTGTTACTACATTAAAATTGTTAGAGCTTAGTAATCCCAATAGTCCATTATTAAGAAAGCTTCTTATGGAATCTCCTGGAACATATCACCATAGTATGCTTGTTGCAAACTTAGCAGAAATGGCGGCAGAAGAGATAGGTGCAAATCCAGTAGTTACTCGTATAGGAGCTTATTATCATGATGTTGGAAAAACTGCAAGACCATACTTCTTTAAGGAAAATCAAATTGGAAATGAAAATCCTCATGATAAAATAACAGCTGCTTTAAGTGCAAGAATAATAATATCTCATGTTAAGGATGGTGTAGACTTATCTAAGGAATATAAGCTTCCAAAAATAATTCAAGATATAATAGCAGAACATCATGGAACTACTTTTGTTAAGTATTTTTACATTACGGAAAAAAATAATTCTGATGACCCTGATAGCATTAATGAAGATGATTATAAATATCCAGGACCAATTCCAAGTACAAAAGAATCTGGCATAATAATGCTTGCGGATTCAGTAGAAGCAGCAGTAAGGTCAATAACAAATCCTACATCAGAAAAAATTGAACAAATGGTTTCTAATATAATTGATGGTAAAATAAATGATAAACAACTAAACAACTGTGATTTAACATTTAAAGACTTAGATAAAATAAAAAAATGTTTCTTAAAGGCTTTAAAAGGAATATACCATCAAAGAATTGAGTATCCAACAGAAAAAGTTAGAACATTAAATAAAGAGGAGAGTAAATAATAATGCTTTATATTGATGACAGACAAGAAAAAATAAAACCAACAGAAGAACTTATTGATAAAATTAAAGCTACAATTGATTTTGCTTTAAAAGAAGAAGGAGTAAAAGTTCCTTATCAAATATCATTGTTATTTGTTGATAATGAGGAAATAAGAAAAATAAATAAGGAAAATAGAAATATAGATAGAGAAACAGATGTACTATCTTTTCCAATGCTTGATTATGAAAAAGATAAAGTATATAAAGATATGTACTTAGATTATGATTTTGATGAAACATTTATGGATGGAGATGAGCTTGTATTAGGAGATATTGTATTGTCTTTAGAAAAGGCTTTAGAGCAAAGTAAAGAATATAATCATTCATTTGAAAGAGAGGCTTCATATCTTGTAGTTCACTCAGTGCTTCATCTTCTTGGATATGACCACATGGAAGAGGAAGAAAAAAAGATAATGAGAAATGAGGAAGAAAAAATATTAAGTAAAATGAATATAGTTAGGGGATAGGTGAATTAGAATGCAATTTAAGAAATTGGTAGATACATTTAATAATGCAATTAATGGAATTATTAATACTGTAAGAACAGAAAGAAATATGAAGATTCATTTAGTGGCAGCTATACTAGTATTAATAGCTTGTTTCTTTTTTGATATTTCAAGGGTAGAATTTTTAATATTGGTAGTTACAATTACTATGGTAATGTCAGCAGAGGTTGTTAATACAGCTATAGAAGCAGTTGTGGATATGAGTACAAACTATTATCATCCACTTGCTAAGATAGCCAAAAATGCGGCTGCTGGAGCAGTATTAATAACTGCTATTAATGCAGTTATAGTTGGTTATGTTATCTTTTGGGATAAATTAACCCATATATCATATGTTTTAGTTCATAAAGTTAAAAATTCTCAGCCATATACTGTATTAATTGTTCTTGCTATAGTAACACTGGCTACGATAATAGTAAAAGCTATATTTGGGGAAGGAACTCCATTAAAAGGAGGAATGCCAAGTGGTCATAGTGCCTTATCTTTTTCAATTGCAACAGTAATAGCTCTTTTAACAGAAGAACCTATATGTATTATGTTAAGCTATGTTATGGCATTTATAACAGCCCAAAGTAGAGTAGATTCAGAGGTACATTCATTAGCAGAAGTAGTAGTTGGAGGAATTTTTGGAACCTTGCTTACTATTTTTATATTTACGATTTTTAAAATATAAAATTTAGTACATAATATATAATGAATTATAATATTATGGAGGTTTCTTATGGAAAATAAAGAATTGATTTTAAGAGCAATAGAAGCAAGGGAAATGGCATATTGCCCTTATTCTAATTTTAAAGTTGGAGCAGCGGCACTTTTTGAAGATGGAAAGATATACACAGGATGTAACATAGAAAATGCTTCTTATGGAGCTACTAACTGTGCAGAAAGAACAGCTATATTTAATGGAGTTTCTAAAGGAAATAAGATTTTAAAGGAACTTGCACTTATTGGAGATATTAATAATTTTACTTATCCTTGTGGAATATGCAGACAGGTAATATGTGAGTTTGCAGAAAGTGAAAAAATGAAAATATATATAGTAAAAAATAAAGATGAAGTAATCACAACTACATTAGAAGAAATAATGCCTGGAGCCTTTACTAAAAAGGATTTAGGATAGAATTAGGAGGAAAGATGTTTAAATCAGGATTTGTGACAATAGTAGGAAGACCAAATGTAGGGAAGTCAACACTAATGAATAAAATTTTAGGGGAGAAACTTTCAATAGTTTCAAATAAGCCTCAAACAACAAGAAATAATATACAAACAATATTAACAAGAGAAAATTATCAAATTGTTTTTGTTGATACTCCAGGAATACATAAACCAAAGCATAAGCTTGGAGAATATATGGTAAACTCAGCAAAAGAATCAATGAAGGATGTAGATTTAGTTTTATTTCTTACCAATCCAGATAGTGAAATAGGAAGAGGAGATAAATTTATATTAGAATCATTAAAAAATTCTAAAGCTCCTGTATTTTTAGTTTTAAATAAAGTAGATGAAAATACTCAAGAAAGAGTTGCAGAATCTTTAAAGATGTATTCTGAAGCTTTTGATTTTAAAGAAATAATACCTATATCAGCTTTAAAAGGAAAGAATGTAGATACTCTTATTAATTTAATGGTAGAAGCTCTTCCAGAAGGACCAAAATATTATCCAGATGATATTATAACAGATGTTCAAGAAAGATTTGTTGTATCTGAAATAGTAAGAGAAAAGGCTTTAAGAACTTTAAGAGATGAAGTGCCTCATGGTATAGCAGTAGATGTTATACAAATGAAGAAAAAAGAAAATGGAACTTATCATATAGAAGTAGATTTAATTTGTGAGAAAGATTCTCATAAAGGAATAATAATAGGGAAAAATGGTGAAAGCTTAAAAAAGATAGGTTCTGCAGCAAGATATGAACTAGAAAAATTCTTAAATTCAAAGGTTAATATAAAAATTTGGGTTAAAGTAAGAAAGGAGTGGAGAGATAATCAAAGCTTATTAAAAGAGTTAGGATATAAGAAAACTAAATAATGAATAGGGGATGGTTATTCTGTCGCTTTTAAAGTGTAATGGAGTAGTAATAAAAACTCAAGATTATAGAGAAAATGATAAATTAGTATGGTTATATACTGATAATTTAGGAAAAATTACTATGATAGCAAAAGGTGCTAAAAAAAGTAGAAATAAGCTTTTTTCTAATACTATTCCTTTATGTTATGGTGAATATTTATTATTTAAAGGAAGAAGTCTATTTGTTTTACAAGAAGGAAAGATACATAATTCATTTCAAGGATTGTTAAATAATTTAGATAAGCTTACATATTCATCATATATATGTGAGCTTATTGACATAGCTTTAATTGAAGGTGAAAAAAATATAAAGTTGTTTAAGGATTTTATAACAACTTTATACCTATTAGATACAGATGCATTAGACTATGAACTTTTAATAAGATATTTTGAATTAAGGCTTTTAAAAGCTACTGGCTATGGATTAAATTTAGATTATTGTACATGTTGTGGGAAAAAGATTGGTGTATCAAATTATATTGATGTATCAAATTTTGGTGGAATTTGTGAATCTTGCACAAGACAACATGGAATATATTTATCAAAAGGTGCTTACAATTCATTAAAGTTTTTATTAAATACATCTCCAGATAAAATTTATAGATTAAAAATTTCAGATGATATAAAAAAGGAAATTGAAAAAATAACAACTTACATTATTTCTCATAATTATGCTAAAAAGCCAAAAAGTTTAGAAATATTAAATTATTTAAAGGAGTGATAAAAATGGAAATAAAATTAGAAGATGTAGATAAAGTAATTGAAAGAACAGGGGTTAGTTATAAGGAAGCTAAGGAAGCATTAGAAATGTCAGATGGTGATATTGTAGATGCAATAATTTATCTTCAAGAGAACTTAAAAAACAATAAACTTGAGAAAGAAGAAAAAGGACAAACAATTGAAGAATTTAAATTATGGCTTAAAGAATTAATAAATAAAGGTAATATAGCTAGAATAAAAATTAAAAAAGATGAACAAGTTCTTGTAGATGTTCCTGTTAATGCGGGAATAGCAGCTACTGTAATAGGGCTTATTATTCCACCTTTATTAGCCTTTGGAGTTATTGCAGCAGTTGCTACAAAAGTTACCATAGAAATTACAAAAACTGATGGTTCTATAGAGGTTGTTAATAAATATGTATCAAAAGCTGCTGATGGAGTTGTAAATAAAGCTTCAAATATGGCAGAAGAAATAAAAAATAAATTTTCTGGAGTAAATATAAATAAAAAAGATAAGAAAGATAAAAAAGATAAAGTAGAATTTGATAACAATGCAGTTTTTACTTATAGAGTTGACTTTGATGATGAAGAGGAAAAGGAAAATTAAAGAAATTATAAGTAAAACGAAGAATTTTAATGATAAATTTATGTAAAAGGAAATATCGGACAAATAAGTTTAATTTTTCTGAAAATTAAGTATAGTCAAACAGAAATCATGTGGTATAATTATACTATAATAAGAAAAGTTATTCTAATCTGAATTGTCTGAATATTTCCTTCTTTTTTGAAAACTTATATTATGAATAAAAAGGCAATAAAAAAAGATAAAAGAAAAAATATTTCGAAAATTGCAATCGTATACTTGATTTTAAATGTAAATAATGGTAAAATTTAAAAAGACTGAATTATACAACAATTCAATACAAATAACTATCAAAAAACAAATATGAATCTATCGGTACTTTGATAAAGGACTGTTAGTATATAAATTTAATTGTGTAAGAATGGAGGAGTTTTGAGATGGAGAATAAATATGTTTACCTTTTTAGTGAAGGAAATGCATCAATGAGAAATTTACTAGGAGGTAAAGGTGCTAACTTAGCAGAGATGACTAATTTAGGAATTCCAGTACCTCAGGGATTTACAGTTACAACTGAGGCATGTAATAAATATTATGCAGATGGAAAGAAAATTTCTCAAGAAGTATTAGAGCAAATTGAAAGCAGTATAAAGGAATTAGAAAAAATTACTGGAAAAGAATTTGGAAGCAACGAGGATCCATTATTAGTATCAGTAAGATCAGGAGCTAGAGCTTCTATGCCAGGAATGATGGATACAATATTAAACTTAGGTTTAAATGATGAAGCTGTTGAAATCGTTGCTAAGAAAACTTCAAATCCAAGATTTGCTTATGACTCTTATAGAAGATTTATTCAAATGTTTTCAGATGTTGTTATGGGCATTGAAAAGAGATTATTTGAAGATAAATTAGATGAAATGAAAGAAGAAAAAGGATATAAAGTAGATACAGACCTTACAGCAGAGGATTTAAAAGAATTAGTAGGTCAATTTAAAGAAATATATAAGAAAGAAAAAGGAGAACCATTCCCACAAGATCCAAAGGTTCAATTAATAGAATCTGTAACAGCAGTATTTAGATCATGGGATAATCCAAGAGCAATAGTTTATAGAAGATTAAATGATATACCAGGAGAATGGGGAACAGCAGTAAACGTTCAACAAATGGTATTTGGTAATAAAGGAGAAACTTCAGGAACAGGAGTAATATTCTCAAGAAACCCTGCTACAGGAGAAAAGAAGATTTATGGAGAATATTTAATGAATGCACAAGGTGAGGACGTTGTTGCAGGTATAAGAACTCCACAACCAATATCTCAATTAGAAGAACAAAATCCAGAGATTTATAAACAACTAGTAGGAATAATAAATACATTAGAATCTCATTATAAAGATATGCAAGACATGGAAATAACAATTGAAGAAGGAAAGCTATATTTCTTACAAACTAGAAATGGTAAGAGAACAGCACAAGCTGCATTAAAGATTGCTGTTGATTTAGTTGAAGAAGGTGCTTTAACTAAGGAAGAAGCAATACTTAAGGTTGAACCAAAACAATTAGATTCTTTACTTCACCCAACATTTTATTCTGAAGATTTAAAGAAGGCAAAAGTAATTGCAAAAGGACTTGCAGCATCTCCAGGGGCAGCTTGTGGTAAGATTTGTTTCACAGCTGAAGAAGCAAAAGAAAGAGCAGAAAAAGGTGAAAAGGTTGTTTTAGTAAGACTTGAAACTTCACCAGAGGATATAGAAGGTATGATAGCAGCACAAGGTATATTAACTGTAAGAGGAGGAATGACTTCTCATGCAGCAGTTGTTGCTAGAGGTATGGGAACTTGCTGTGTTTCAGGATGTGGAGCAATTAAGGTTAATGAAGATGCTAGAACTATAGAAGTTGATGGAAAGGTTTATACAGACCAAGACTTTATATCAATAGATGGTTCAACAGGAAATGTATATGGAGAATCTGTTAAGACAGTAACACCAGAAATTACAGGTCATTTTGCAACATTTATGGGATGGGCAGATGAAATAAGAAAACTTCAAATAAGAACTAATGCAGATACTGAAAGAGATACTAAGCAAGCTGTTGAATTTGGAGCTGAAGGTATTGGATTATGTAGAACAGAGCATATGTTCTTTGCAGAAGATAGAATAATGGCAGTTAGAGAAATGATTGTAGCAAAGGATGTTGAACAAAGAAGAAAAGCATTAGATAAGATTCTTCCAATGCAAAGACAAGATTTTATAGGAATGTATGAAGTTTTAGAAGGAAAACCAGCAACTATAAGATTCTTAGATCCTCCACTACATGAATTCTTACCTCATTCAGAAGAGGATATAAGAGAATTAGCTAAAGAAATGAATTTAACTTATGAGGAATTAAAAGCTACAGTAGACAGCTTACATGAATTCAATCCTATGATGGGACATAGAGGTTGTAGACTTGCAGTTTCATATCCAGAAATAGCAGAAATGCAAACTAGAGCAGTAATAGAAGCAGCAATAGAGGTTAGAAAGAATAAGGGCTATGATGTAATTCCTGAAATAATGATACCATTAGTTGGAGAAGTAAAAGAATTAAAATATGTTAAAGATATAGTAGTTAATACAGCAGAAGCTGTTATGGCAGAAAATAATGTTAAATTTGATTATCATATTGGAACAATGATTGAAATTCCAAGAGCTGCTCTTACAGCAGATAAAATAGCAACTGAAGCAGAATTCTTCTCATTTGGTACAAATGACTTAACTCAAATGACATTTGGATTCTCAAGAGATGATGCAGCTAAATTCTTAGGAGTATATTATGATAAGAAAATTTATGAACAAGACCCATTTGCAAAATTAGACCAGACAGGTGTAGGTCAATTAGTTAAGATAGCAGCAGAAAAAGGAAGAAGTGTTAGACCAAACATTCATTTAGGAATTTGTGGAGAGCATGGAGGAGACCCTTCATCAATTGAATTCTGTCATAATGTTGGACTTGACTATGTTTCTTGTTCACCATTTAGAGTTCCTTTAGCTAGACTTGCAGCAGCACAAGCTCAAGTAAAAAATCCTAGATAAGAAACTTTTACTGTAATAAAGGTTCCATATCAATTATGAAAATAATTGGTATGGAACTTTTTTAATAACGAAAATTTTATCATTTATTAAGTTGTATATAATTTGTTAAGTCTAATAATTGATTAGATTAATTCCCAGTTAGTAAAATTAAAATAATTTAAGATAGCTTTTGAAAATTTTAATTGATACTTTACTTTTTTATTATTTTTCTTTAGTAACTCATAAAAAGCTTTCTTATTACATTTTTTTCTATTTCTATAATAATCCTTTGAAAGTTTCCAATATTTTTGAGGAAAGCATATATAAGAAACAATATATTTTAAATCATCAGAAGATAATGAAGAAGAATAACTATAGTTATTTAAAACCTCTAATGCTATATCTAAATTCCAATTTGTATTATCTCTTTTTAGAAGTCTTCTCAAAAAATAAGAAATATCATGAGCGGAATAATCCATCTTGCACTTATCAAAATCAATAATCCACACTTTGTTATTATTGGAAAAAAGTATGTTTTTATTTACATAATCTCCATGACAAAGGGAGGTGGATAAAAGACTATGGTTTATTTCGCTAGAAATAGAAGTACATATCTTACATAGTTCAATATTTTCTTCTAATGTTAATAAAAATTCTTTTGAGAAATGGTCTTTATATTGAAATGCATAATTTGATGATTTTAATATATCATGAAAATGCTTTTCTATTGATATGTAGAGATTATCGAAGCCTTTTTTATTTTCACTTCCTAATATAGGGACAAAGTCTCTTGTTGAAGTATGAAGCTTTCCAAGTTCAAAAGAAGAAGAAAAGATATGTTGAATATTATCAAAATCACATTTTATACCATCAATCCATTCAGTAAGAATAAAAAGCATATCATCAAAATCTATAAAACGCCCTCCGCTTATGGTTGGAATTAGCTTTGGAACATTTAATCCACAACGATAAAGCCATTCTAAGCAAGAATACACATAAAGAAGGGCTTCTTTAGAATAATAAACTTTTTTTAAACAATAAATCTTATCATTAGTTTCAACTTTATAAACAGCTCTTTGTTTATCTGTATCTTTAAATTTAACAATACTAACATTAGAATTCTCTAAATTATAGTATGGCAAAATTAATTTTTTTATATTATCAGGAGAAAAAATTGAATGTTTTGAATAAGATAATAGAGTAGTCATAAAATTACTCCAAAAAATATTACTTTAATAATATTGATATTAAGATTAGATTGTAAATATACTAAAAAAATAAAATTTAAGTAATAGTAATATATTAGAGATAATTAGGAATAATAAATAAAGGATTTAAAAGAGAAATGTAGAATTATAACATATGAGGAGGTTTATATGAGCATAAAAGAGAAAATTGAAAGTTTTAAGAGGTTGACATTAATCTATGAATAAGAAATTATAATATATATTTTCCTATGAATAAAAAAATAAATTTATGGAATTATAAACCATATGAAATAAAATTTATATTATTTATAAAAATAAAAGGATAAATAAAGTTAGTGTCGAATAATATATAAATTGTTGAAAAAATTTTTGAAGAGAGGGAGAAGACTCCTTGAAAATTTCAGAAGAAATTATTGAGAGAATAAAACAAGAAAATGATATTGTGGACATAATTTCAGAAAGTGTAAGATTAAAAAGGACTGGAAGAAATTTTTTTGGGCTATGCCCATTTCACAATGATAAAAATCCATCCTTTTCAGTTTCACAAGAAAAGCAAATATATAAGTGTTTTTCATGTGGAGAAGCTGGAAATGTAGTAACGTTTGTTATGAAACAAATGAATATGAACTATGTAGAGGCATTAAAATATTTAGCTGAAAAAGCTAATATACCATTAGATTTAAATGAAGGAAAAGTTAATAGTTCAGTAAATAGAAAGAAAGAGATTCTTTATAAAGTAAATATAGAAACAGGACGATTCTTTTTTAAAAATCTTATGGAAAATAATATTGCAAAAGAATACTTCTTTAATAGAGGTATTAAAAACTCTACTATAAGAAAATTCGGGCTTGGATATGCAAAGGATGAATGGAATAGCTTAATCTATTATTTAAAAAGAAAAGGCTTTAAAGAAAATGACCTGTTAGAAGCAGGTTTAGTTTTAAAAAGCAAAAATAAGGGTAAGATATATGATAGATTTAAAAACAGAGTTATGTTTCCTGTATTTGATATTAAGGGAAATGTAATAGGCTTTGGTGGAAGAGTTTTAGATGATTCAAAGCCAAAGTATTTAAATTCTCCAGAGACCTTAGTATTTCAAAAAGGATATAATCTATATGGATTAAATTTTGCTATAAAGGAAAAAATGGAAGATAGATACTTCATAATAGTTGAAGGTTACATGGATTGTATAGCTCTTAATCAATATGGAATAACTAATGTTGTTGCTTCACTTGGAACAGCTTTAACAACTCATCAAGCAAGGCTGCTTAAAAGATATGCAGATAAAGTAATTATTTCTTATGATGCAGATGTAGCTGGACAGACAGCAACCATTAGAGGACTTGAGATACTTAGAGGTGCAGGGTTAGATGTAAGAGTATTAATAATACCACAAGGAAAAGATCCAGATGAATTTATTCGTTCAAATGGAAAGGAGGCGTTTTTAAAGCTTATAAATTCTGCAATATCGTTAATCAGTTATAGACTGAAAAGGGCTAAGGAGGGAATTAATTTTAAAGAAAATTCATCACTTATTAAGTATGGAAGAAGAGTAGCTGAAATTTTAGCAGATTTAAATCCAGTAGAAAAAGATGTTTATGTTAAAGAAATATCAGAAGATACAGGAATCAAAGAACAATCCATATATGATTTAATATCAAACATAAAAACAAAAAAAGATGAAGCTTTTATGAATGGAAAGGAAGAATTTGGAACAGAATTATATTTAGAGCCAGCTTACATAAAAGCAGAGCGTTCTTTAATAAAGCTTATGTTTAGTGAAAAACATTATGAAAAAATCATAAAAAGTATTTCATCAGAAGAATTAGTTTTAAATTCTCATAAAAAAATTTTTAATTTAATAATTGCTGCTAAAGATAGCAAAACTAATAATATAAAAGCTTATGTAGAGGCAGGATGTGATGATGTTGAATCATCAAAAGAATTAATTAAAATAGATGAGCTTAATCTTTTAGAGGTTGATGATATAGAAAGATTGATTGAAGACTATATAAAAAAAATAATACTATTTAAGCTTAATGAAAAATTAGAAAGTTTGAAAAAGGAGCAGAAAGAATTGGTGCAAAAGGGAAAAATTCAAGAATCCATAGAAATTGCTAAAAAGCTTACAAAATTAAATGAACAAATTAAAAAGGAAAGAGGTTAATTAAAAATGGCGGAAGGAGGCAAGAGTAGAATGGAAACAAAAGTAAAAAATAATAATGATAAAAAATCTAAAAATGATAAAATGGCAATTGTAAAGGGGTTAATTGATAAAGCAAAGAAAAATAATACCTTAACTTATAAAGACATAATGGATGAAGTAGAAAACATAGATTTATCTCCTGAACAAATGGAAAAAATATATGAAGTTTTAGAGAGCATGGGAATAGAGGTAATAGGAAATATAGAGGAAGAAGTTCATGAAGAAGAGGAAGAAATAGATTTATCTGTTCCAGAAGGAATAGCTATTGATGACCCTGTAAGAATGTACTTAAAGGAAATAGGTAAAGTTCCATTATTATCTTCAGAAGAGGAAATAGAGCTTGCTCAAAGAATTGAAAATGGAGATATGGCTGCTAAAAAGAAATTAGCAGAAGCTAATCTTAGACTTGTTGTAAGTATAGCTAAGAGATATGTGGGAAGAGGTATGCTTTTCCTTGATTTAATTCAAGAAGGTAACTTAGGTCTTATAAAAGCAGTAGAAAAATTTGATTTTAGAAAGGGATATAAATTTTCTACTTATGCTACATGGTGGATTAGGCAAGCTATAACAAGAGCTATAGCAGACCAAGCAAGAACTATTAGAATTCCAGTTCATATGGTTGAAACTATTAATAAACTTATAAGAGTTCAAAGACAATTGCTTCAAGAGCTTGGACGTGACCCATTCCCAGAAGAAATTTCAAAAGTTATGGATTTACCAGTAGAAAAGGTTCGTGAAATTCAAAAGATAGCTCAAGAGCCTGTATCTTTAGAAACTCCAATAGGAGAAGAAGAGGATAGCCATTTAGGAGATTTTATACCTGATGATGAAGCACCAGCACCAGCAGAAGCAGCTGCTTTTACTATGCTTAAAGAACAACTTATAAATGTTTTAGATACATTAACACCAAGAGAAGAAAAGGTGTTAAGGCTTAGATTTGGTCTTGATGATGGAAGAGCAAGAACTCTTGAAGAAGTAGGTAAAGAGTTTAATGTAACAAGAGAAAGAATAAGACAAATTGAAGCAAAAGCCTTAAGAAAATTAAGACACCCTTCAAGAAGTAAAAAGCTTAAAGATTACTTAGATTAATTAACCATTGCTGCTACAAGAGATGTTCTTTGTGGCAGCTTTTTATTTTATGAAAAAAATATATGGTTAGATGATTTTTCAATCAATAAAAACTTTAAAAATAACCACAGCTATTTAAGGAGGATTTATATTATGAACAATATCAAAAATATATGGGAATAACAAGTTTAAATAAAAAAACTGTTATTTATACAAGAGTTTCAACTTCTAATCAAAAAGATGATTTAGAAAATCAAGTAGAATTTCTTAGACAATATGCTAATGCAAAAGGAATTATAGTCGATACTGTTATAGAAGATTACGGAAGTGGTTTAAACTATAATAGAAAGCAATGGAATGAACTCATAGATGAATGTATGACTAATGAAATAGGTACAATAATTATTACACATAAGGATAGGTTTATTCGATTTGGTTTTGACTGGTTTGAAAGATTTCTTAATAAATTTGGAGTTAAATTTATTATTGTAAATAATGAGAGTTTATCACCACAAGAAGAACTGGTTCAAGATATAATTTCAATATTACATGTATTTTCATGCAGAATATATGGTTTAAGAAAATATAAAAAGAAAATCAGGGAGGATATAGAAGTTGAAAAGAGCATACAAAACAGAGATAAAACCAACTCAAAGGCAAATAGAAAAAATTAATCAGTCTATTGGAATATGCAGATGGCTTTACAATTCATATATTGGAAAAAATAAAGAATTATATGAGTTATATAAACAAGATTTAATCCCTAAAGAAAAAGCCTTTATCTCAGCTAATGATTTTGATAAGTATATTAATAATGAAGTTAAAGTATTAGAAAAGTACAAATGGATAAATAATTGTGGAGCTAAGGCAAGAAAAAAAGCCATACAAAATGCTGAAACTGCTTATAGAAGATTTTTTAATGGGCAAAGTAAATTTCCAAGATTTAAAAAGAAAAATAAATCTGATGTAAAAGTATATTTTCCAAAGAATAATAAAGGTGACTATAAAGTAGAACGTCATAGAATAATGATTCCTACTTTAAAAAATGTAAGATTAAAGGAATATGGATATATAAAAGTAGGTGCAAAAGTTATTAGTGGAACAGTATCTAAGAAGGCTGATAGATATTATGTATCAGTTATTATTGATGTTGATATGCCAATAGTTTCTAAAAATACAAATGAAGGAATAGGGATAGATTTAGGCTTA
>JALFQD010000195.1 GCA_022785265.1 Clostridium sp.
TCTTGAAAATGCTTTAGAATTTATAAATAATGATGAACTTGTAGAAATTACACCTAAAAATATAAGAATGAGAAAAATTATATTAGATAGTGCTGAAAGAAAGAAAGCTATGAGCAGAAATAAAAGATAATCTTTTGAATAGTAACATTTTATATTATAATAAAAGTAAATGGTCTAAAAAAGGCTATTTACTTTTATTATATTATGGGAGGATTATATGAAAAAGAAAAAGGGAATACTATTATTAATAGTATTATTAATAATTATTATTATAGGGGGATTTGAGTATTATAATGGAATCATAGAAAGTCCCTTAAAATCTGATAAAGAAAAAATAAAGATAACTGTAGATGAAGGAGAAAGTTTTTATTCTATTTTAGATAAATTATCAAGCAAAGGTGTTTTAAAAAATAAAGAAGTTATAAAACTTAATTTAAAATTAGATAAAAAAAGTAATATAAACTTAGTTCCAGGAGAACATGAAATAAATACTAATGTCACTCTTAAAGAACTTATAAAGATATTAGAAACAGAGGATTTTAGTAAAAACAGAATTTCTGTAACAATTCCTGAAGGATATGATATAGAAGAGATTGCAAATTTATTTGAAGAAAATGGATTATTCTCAAAAGATGAGTTCTTAAATGCAGTTAAAAATCATGAACTTCCAAACTATGTAAAAAGAGATAATAAGAAAAAATATAACTTAGAAGGATATTTATTTCCAAATACATATTTTTTAGATAAAGATATTAGCCCAGATGAAGTAATATCTTTAATGATTAGTGAATTTGAAAAAACTTTAGAAAAAGTTGAAAAAGAAACTGGAGTTACAGTTAAAGAAGAGGAAATAGAAAAAATAATAACAATAGCATCTTTAGTTGAAGAGGAAGCAGAATTAGATGAAGAAAGAGACTTAGTATCTTCAGTTATATACAATAGATTAGAAAAAGGAATGAAATTAGAATTTTGTTCAACAATAAATTATGCTTGGGGAGAGCATTTACCACAAGTTTTAAATAAACATTTAGAAATAGATTCTCCTTATAATACATATAAAAACGAAGGTCTTCCAGTAGGACCTATAACCAATCCAGGAGAAAAATCAATAATTGCAGCTGTAAAACCAGCACAAACAGATTACTTATACTTTATGTTATTATATAATCAAGGAGGAAAACATCATTTTTCTAATAATGGAGCAGAACATGAAAAAGTAAAGCATGAAGAAGAAGCTAAAGCAAGAGCTAATTAATTGTTTTTTGGAGGAAAAAAATGAGCAATATAACTTATGACTATATGGAAGAATATATTAAAGGGTTAATTCCAGATAGAACAGGAGTTTTAAAAGAAATAGAAGATTTTGCAAGAGAAAATAATGTACCAATAGTTCAAAAAGAAACAGGAAAGTTTCTTGAGTTTATGGTAAGTATGAAAAAACCTCTTAGAATTTTAGAATTAGGAACAGCTATAGGATTTTCATCTATATTAATGTATGAAGCAAGTGGAAATAATCCAGATATAGTTACTATTGAGAGAGATGAAAAAATGATAGAGCTTGCAAAGATTAATCTTAAAAAATTTAATCTTCAAGACAAGATAAAAATAGAAGAAGGGGATTGTTTAGAAGTTTTAGAAAAGCTTAAAGAACCTTTTGATTTAATTTTTATGGATGCAGGAAAAGGGCATTATAATCATTTCTTGCCACATTGTTTAAGACTTTTAAAAGAAGATGGAATAATAATTGCAGATAATGTTTTATTTAGGGGAATGGTAGCATCAAGAGAGCTTGTAAAAAGAAGAAAAATTACAATAGTAAAAAGAATGAAGACATACTTAGAAATGGTATCTAGTGACGAAAATTTAATTACATCAGTAATCCCTATGGGAGATGGAATTGCAATTACTAAGAGGAGGAAATAGAAAATGAGAAAGCCAGAAATTTTAGCACCAGCAGGAAATTTAGAAAAATTAAAGACAGCTATAGATTATGGTGCAGATGCAGTTTACTTAGGAGGTAGCAGGCTTAATTTAAGAGCTTTTGCAGATAACTTTACTAATGAAGAAATAGCAGAAGGGGTTAAATATGCTCATGATAGAGGAAGAAAAGTTTATGTAACAATGAATGTTTATCCTCATAATAGCGATTTAATAGGAATTGAAGATTATTTAAGAGAACTTTATAAATTAAATGTAGATGCTATCTTAGTTGCAGACCCATCAATACTTGTAATAGCAAAGGAAGTTGTTCCAGATTTAGAAATACATTTAAGTACTCAAGCCAATAATGTAAACTGGAAATCTGCAAAGTTCTGGTATGACCAAGGCGTAAAGAGAATAGTTTTGGCAAGGGAATTATCATTAAAAGAAATAAAGGAATGTCATGATAATCTTCCTAAAGAGTGTGATTTAGAAGCCTTTGTACATGGTTCTATGTGTATGAGCTATTCTGGAAGATGTCTTCTTTCTAACTACATGACAGGAAGAGATGCTAATAGAGGAGCATGTGCACAACCTTGCAGATATAAATATTATTTAGTTGAAGAAAAAAGACCAGGAGAATATTTCCCAATTATGGAAGATGATAAGGGGACTTATATAATGAATTCAAAGGATTTATGCATGATAGAGCATATTGATGATGTTATAAATGCAGGAGTTTATTCTTTGAAAATAGAAGGAAGAATGAAAAGTCCTTATTATGTAGCAGCAGTTGTTAAAGCTTACAGGCAGGCAGTAGATGAATATATGAAAGACCCAGAAAATTATAAAGCTAAGCCAGAATGGATGGAAAGTTTAATGAAAGTAAGCCATAGACGTTATCATACTGGATTTTATTATGGAAAGTCAGAAACTCAAATATTTGATTCATCATCTTATATAAGAAATGCTGATATTGTTGGAGTTGTAAGAGAATATGATGAAAATACAAAAGTAGCAACAATTGAACAAAGAAATAAAGTTTTTGAAGGTGATATTGTTGAAGTTTTAAGACCAGAAGGTTCACCATTTAATGTTACTTTAAAGGATATGAGAGAAAATTCAGGAGAAAAGATAGAAAATGCACCAAGAGCTCAAATGTTATTTAAAGTTCAAGTAGAAAAGCCATTAAAACCTAAAGATATGTTAATAAAAGAAAAGTAAGATTTATTATTTTAAAGGTCAAAAAAATTTTTTTACTATAAAAATTCTAATAAAAAAATAAAGAAAAGTTTGAATAAGACACCTACATTTTGTTAATAATTTAATAAAGTGGAGGTGTTTCTTATTATTAAATATAAAAGTAAAAAAAGAATTATTCAGATATTAGCACTTTTTCTTACAATTTTAATTGCATTAGGAGTTAGATTAGTTTTTCTACAACTATATCCCACAGAAAGAGTAACAGCACAATATGAAAATCATCAAAGTGAACAAATATCAGATTTTAAATATGAAATTTTGGATACAAATGGAAATAATTTAATGAAGTATAACTATAAATACATCTTAGTAATAGATTCAAAGCCCTTTAGCTTAAATAACTATGAAGAAAGCTTAAAAGACTTAATGGCTTTAAATTTTATTATGAAGGGAGAAAGTGATGAATTTAATTTTACTGACATTATGAAATCAAAAGGAAAAGTGTACTATACTGTATCAGAAGATACCTATAAAAAAATCAATTCATTAAAAGATATTAAAGGTATATACACATATGTATATAGTGAAGTAGATAGAAAAAAGGCATGGATGGTAAGTAGCTTTCTTTCAAGAATAGAAAATAATAATATTCCAACAAATACATTACTTTGGCAAATAGATAAATATGTAGAAAATAACAAGCTTCCCATGGAAGATTTTTATCTCAATGATAAAGGAATATATAGCGAAAATAAAATTAACATTAATGAAGAAAATAAAAATCTAAAGCTTACCATAAATAAAGAATTTGAAGATAAAGTGCGTGAAGTATTAAAAAAAGAAGAATATGAAGGATTAGATAATATAGCAGTAATGATAATGGAATCAGAAACAGGAAAAATTAGAGCTATGGTTCAAAAGGATGAAAGTGAAGCAAACTTAAATTTAGCAATAGAAGGAATAGGATATGAACCTGGTTCAATATATAAACTTATTACTTTAGGAGCAGCACTAGACAAAGGTGTAATAACCTTAGAAAATACTTTTAGTTGTAATTCAATAATATGCGAAAAAAATAATTGCCATGGCTTTTTAAGTGTAGAAGAAGCCTTGATAAAGTCTTGTAATGATATTTTTGGTAAAGTAGGAAACTTAGTTGGATATGAAGATTTAATGAGATATTCAGAAAAGCAAGGATTATTTAGTAGAGTATTAAATCTTCAAGGCGATGGAACAAATGAATCAGAAGGTGTAAAGCCTAGTGTGGAAGCTGGAATGAATAATATAGCTATAGGGCAATGTTTTAATGTAACGCCTATACAAATGTTAGGAGCTATAAACACCATAACTAATAATGGAGTATATGTAAAACCATATTTAGTTGAAGGAGTATTAGATAAAGATAATAATATTGTAGAAGAATTTTCTTCCGAAAGTACAAAGGTATATAATCAAATAACAACAAGTCTTTTAAAAAAATCAATGAAAGCTGTAGTTGAGAGAGGAACTGGAAAAAAGGCAATGGTAGAAGGAATGGATATAGGAGGAAAAACTGGTTCTGCAACTTCTGGAACTAAAAGTGGAACTCATGGATGGTTTGTTGGATACTTTAATATAAATGAAAAATATTATACAATGATTGTTTTTGTACCTAACATACAAAATGATGAAGAAAATGGAGAAGAACTTGGGGGAGGAAGTACAGCAGCACCAATTTTTAGAGATATAGTAAAAAAATTAGTGTATTAATGTTAATAAATACCTTATTTCTTGAATATTATAGTATTAAGCATTGCTAGGAGGAGCAAGGTGTTTTTATTAACAAATTTTTTAGAAATTATATCAAACACAGTTTTATTATCAGGATATATTTCTGGTAATAATGTTTTTCCATTACCATTAGATGAAGAAGAGGAAAAATTTTACTTGGAAAAATTAAGAGAGGGAGATAAAGAAGCAAAAGAAGTACTTATTGAAAGAAATCTTCGCTTAGTAGCTCATATTGTAAAAAAATATTCATTTCCTAATAAGGATGTAGATGAATTAATTTCAATAGGGACAGTTGGTCTTATAAAAGCAATAGATTCCTTTAACTTCTCTAAAGGTACAAGGCTTGCCACATATGCATCTAGATGCATTGAAAATGAAATATTAATGTTGTTTAGAAACAATAAAAAACAAAAAAACGAAGTATATTTACAAGAGCCTATAGGTGTCGACAAAGAGGGAAATGAAATATGTTTAATAGATGTTCTAAGCAGCGAAAGGGATTCTGTAATAGATAAGGTTGAAAGTAAATTAGAAATAAAATCTCTCTATAGGAAAATGAAAGAGGTTTTAACAAAAAGAGAATATAATATAATTATAATGAGATATGGCTTAGATGATGGAAGAAATAGAACCCAAAGAGAGATTGCTGGACTTTTAAATATATCAAGGTCCTACGTTTCAAGAATAGAGAAAAAGGCATTAAAGAAATTAAAAAAATCACTTAATTATAATAGCTAAATTAAAAGTATTTAATAAATAAAGCATATTATGTATAGAATCGTAATATAAAATGTGATAAAATAGAAAACAAGGAATTATTTTTTATAAGTTTAAGTAAAGGAATACATTAGCTTTATATAAAGATTTGGGAGGAAAAGTGATGTACGTATTAAATGAATTATTAACAAAAACAAATGAATTAGTAGGATCAGACGTTCATATCACAGTAGGTTTACCACCTATGGTAAGACTACATGGTCAATTAACACCATTAGGAGAAGAAGCATTAACACCATTAGATACTGAAAATTTTGCGAAGGAAATCCTTGGAGCAACTAAATTTAAAGAATATTGTGAAATAGGTGAATATGATATAGCATATGCAATACCAGGGGTTGCTAGATTCAGAGTTAATCTTTATAAGGATAGAGGAACTCATGCAATAGCATTAAGATTAATTACTGAAGGAGTACCAACATTAGATGGGTTAAGACACCCTTCAATATTAAAGGATTTAACAAAAAAGAGAAGAGGACTTGTACTTGTTACAGGACCAACAGGTAGTGGTAAATCTACAACTC
Organism: Clostridium sp.; assembly: GCA_022785265.1. Classification (GTDB taxonomy): domain Bacteria; phylum Bacillota; class Clostridia; order Clostridiales; family Clostridiaceae; genus Clostridium. The sequence continues at coordinate 6,195 of JALFQD010000195.1, forward strand.
TTGCGGCTATGATAGATGAAATAAATTCAAATAGAAGTGAACATATTATAACTCTTGAAGACCCAATAGAATATTTACACCAACATAAAAAATCTATAGTAAACCAAAGAGAAGTTGGAAACGATACTCAAAGTTTTAATAATGCATTAAGAGCAATTTTAAGAGAAGATCCAGATGTTATTCTAATTGGAGAAATGAGAGACTTTGAAACTATACAAATAGCTCTTACAGCAGCTGAAACTGGTCACTTAGTATTTTCAACTCTTCATACTATTGGTGCAGATAAAACAATTGATAGAGTTATTGATGTATTCCCACCACATCAACAACAACAAATAAGGGTACAATTAGCAGGTGTTTTACAAGGAATAATATCTCAACAATTAATGCCTACAGCTGATAATAAATCAAGAGTTGCAGCTCTTGAGGTAATGACAATTACACCTGCAATACAAAATCTTGTAAGAGAAGGTAAGAGTCATCAGATTATATCTTCAATTCAAACTGGTGCTAAGTATGGAATGAAAACAATGGATATGGCATTAGCAGATTTATACAAACAAAGAAAGATTAGTAAAGAAACAGCATTACAATATGCAGTAGATAAAGAAGTACTAAAAAGAATGATGATTATATAAAAATTATTATAAAATTGTAGCTTAAAACTATAAAAAGGAAGTATAATAAAAGAGAGATGTAAAAGCATTTCTCTTTTATTTATTATTATGAAAATAAAGTAATGAGGAGTGGAGACGAAAGGAATGCAAGATATATTAATAACTGTGGTTGATTTTGGAAGTAAAAAGCTTTCTGTCTCCTTAGGAAAAAGCAGAGGAACAGAAGTGGAGATAATTGCTAGTCAAAATGTTCCATCCAAAGGAGGAATAAAAAAAGGAATAGTTGAAGATGTGAATATCTGTAAGAATTCATTAGTAGAAGTACTAAAAAAGCTAGAATGGCTCTCAGGTGAAAAAGTAGATGGAATATATGCAGGAATATCATCTAAAAATCTTAGAATTATTGAAGGCGATGGAGAAGTTGCTCTTAAAGAGGGTATGGTAAGAGAAGAAGATAAAAAGAATGTTATTGAAGATGCAAAAGAAAATCTTTCATTAGGAGAAGGAGAAGAAATTGTAGATACATTAGTTAATTTTTACACATTAGATGGAAGAAGAATAGATGAAGAGATAGATGGTTCTTTAGGAAACAATCTAAAAGTAAATATAACACTTGTTTTAGGTCTTCAAAATGAATTAGATAAATATAGAAAAATAGTTAAAGAGGCTGGCTATCAATTTAATGGCTTTGTAGTAAATATTATAGGTGGAAAGAATATATTTTTATATGATGATAAATCTAATGGGATACATGCTATTGTGGATATAGGAGCAGAGATAACAGATATAGCTGTTTTTAATAATGGAATACTTAAATACATATCTTCAATACCATTAGGTGGAGAAAATATTACTAAGGATCTTTCTATTTGTGGAAAGTATTCATTAATAGAAGCAGAAAATTTAAAAAATATTTATAGTAAAAATTATGAAAGTATGTATAATGATACTGCCACAAATGATATAATAGAGGCTGGAAGTACAAAGGTTTCAAAAAAACTATTTTATGAGGTAATACAAGCTAGATTAGATGAAATTATAAAATATATTAACTTAGAAATAAAAAAGACTTCCTTTTATGAAGGAATTTGTAGTATAATTATTTATGGAGATGGGCTAGTTAACTATGAAAATGTTATTTCAGTTATAAACAAAAGTATCAAAAAAAAGTGTAAAGTTGTAACTAAAGCAAAACTTGGTATGCAAGACTTAGCAGATATATCTTCTTTAGCAGGCGTTAAAGAAGTATATGATAGATTAAATTTAATTGATGAAGAAAAAATAGAAATAGAAAAATCTAAAGAAGAATATAATAATAATTATGTTGAAGAAACTAAAGAGGAATATGAGGAAGATAAGAAACCAAAGGGATTTATTCAAAAAATAAAAAAATTCCTAGTGGGAAAGAATTAAAGGAGGAGTTATTTTGTTAGATTTTGAAGTTGATATGCAAGAATTAACTAACATAAAAGTTATAGGATGTGGCGGTGGCGGAAGCAATGCTGTTAATAGAATGATAGTAGAAGGATTAAAAAATGTTGAATTTATTGCTATAAATACAGATAAACAAGCCTTAATGCTTTCACATGCGGATCAAAAAATTCAAATAGGAGAAAAATTAACTAAAGGGCTTGGAGCAGGAGCCAATCCAGAAATTGGACAAAAGGCTGCTGAAGAAAGTAGAGAAGAGATTACAGCTGCAATAAAGGGAGCTAATATGGTTTTTATTACTGCTGGAATGGGAGGCGGAACGGGAACTGGAGCGGCACCAGTTGTTGCTGAAATTGCCAAATCTTTAGAAATTTTAACAGTTGGTGTAGTAACAAAACCATTCCCATTTGAAGGTAAAAGAAGAATGAGATATGCTGAAATAGGCATAGCTAATTTAAAAGAAAGAGTAGATACTTTAGTAATAATACCAAATGAAAGATTATTATCAATGGCAGATAAAAAGACTACTCTTTTAGATTCATTTAAGTTAGCAGATGATGTATTAAGACAAGGTGTGCAGGCAATATCAGACCTTATTACAATACCAGGTGTAGTTAATGCTGACTTTGCTGATATAAAAGCAGTTATGTTAAATAAAGGATTAGCACACATGGGAGTAGGATATGGTAAAGGAGACACAAGAGCTTCTGATGCAGTAACTCAAGCTATTTCTTCACCGCTATTAGAAACTTCTATAGATGGAGCTACTGGAGTTATATTAAACTTTACTGGAGGAGCAGATTTAGGAGCCCTAGAAGTATATGAGGCAGCAGATGTTGTAAGAGAATCTGCAGATCCAGATGCAAACATAATATTTGGTACAGTAATAGATGAAAATTTAAAAGATGAAATAAGAATAACTGTTATAGCAACAGGATTTGAACTTGAAGATTCTGATAAGTCTTCTGATTTAGGAAGAACTATAGAAAGATCTAAAAAGCATACAGTAACAGAAGAATATCAAAAGCCAATAGCAGAAACAAAGCATGAGGAAGTAGAAACACCTAAAGAAGAAGAACCAGATATAGATATACCAGCTTTCTTAAGAAGATCTAGAAGAAATTAATAGTTTTAATAAAAAAGATCAATTTTTAAATTGGTCTTTTTTATTAAACAAGAAAATTAGTTTAATAAATTTTTGGTACAAAAAATATTTTAAGGTGTGAAGTTATTATTTTATAAAATCAAGAAATTGTTTTTATAAAATAATAATTTCGCACTTTTTTTATTGATTTGATATTTTTCTGAAGATTTCTAATATTTTGGCAAATTAATAATAAAAAGTTAGATTTGTTAATAGTTTTGATAATAGAAAAGAGAAATTTAAAATGCAACTTACTGTAAAAATATGTAAAATACAAACCTTTAAAAATAAATCTTTTAAATAATAAAATGACAAAATTTTGAAATTAAAACAAGTATAATTATCTTTAAAGGGGAGAGATGCAAATGGAAATTTATTTAGATGTAATTCTTTTAGAAAATTTCATTGTAGATATCTTTTTACTTAAGGTTACCTCTAAGATTTTAAAAAAGAAAATCACATTAAAAAGAGAAATTTTAGGAGGGATATTAGGGGCACTGTATACATTGGTTATGGTTTTTAAAAAATTAAGAATCTTTGCAGTAATACCTTGTCAAATACTTGTTGTTTATGAAATTATAAATATTTCATTTAAGAACACTAATTTTCTTTTTAAGTTAAAAGCAGCTTTAATATATTTGTTAGGAGCTTTTTCATTAAGTGGCTTATGTGTAATGTTTTCTGTTAGTAGAAGCTTTAAAGGAATTTCTAGGGGCTATGAAATAAATAATTATTCAATTAAAGGTTTACTTATTTCTTTAATGATAATATATATATCTTTTAGTAGAATTATTGAATATGTAAAGGAAAGAACTTTAATAAAAAATTTTACTTATGATATAGAATTTTTTATTGGTGATTCAAAGTATATGATTAAAGGTTTTCTAGACACAGGAAATGAACTTAGAGAACCTATAACAAATTTTCCATGTATCATTGTAGAAGAAGGTTTTATAGATAACTTAAATGAAAAGGAAGCTTATTATATTCCATATAAAACAATAGGTTATGCAGGGAAACTTAAAGGTTTTTTAGGAAAAAAAGTAAGGATAAGAGAGAAAGGTGGAATATGGCGAGAAATAAATGCCATTATATGTCCTTGTAAAGAATTACTTAGTAAAGATAGAGATTTTAATGCATTGCTTTCAAGAGGTGTTATTTAAAAAAAAGGAGGGTAAAATTATGTTAAATTTAGGACTTATTTTAAATAAATTAATGGAGAGGTTGAAGATACAAGGAAATAGTCTTCATTATGTAGGTGGTAATGATGTTTTGCCTCCACCTTTATCTAAGGAAGAGGAGGAAAAACTTCTTTTAGAATTACTAAATGGAAACGAAGATATAAGAAGTGTTTTAATAGAAAGAAATTTAAGATTGGTAGTTTATATAGCAAGAAAATTTGAAAATACAGGAGTATATATTGAAGATTTAGTTTCTGTTGGAACAATAGGACTTATAAAAGCTGTAAATACCTTTAAGCCTGAGAAGAAAATAAAATTAGCCACTTACGCTTCTAGATGTATTGAAAATGAGATTTTAATGTATTTAAGAAGAAACAGTAAAATTAAAGCGGAAATTTCTTTTTATGAGCCTTTAAATATAGATTGGGATGGAAATGAACTTTTATTATCTGATATATTAGGAACTGAAAATGATACAGTATATAATCTTATAGAAGATGAGGTGGATAAGCAGTTATTATTTACAGCATTAAAAAGCCTAAATGATAGAGAAAAGGAAATTATACAACTTAGATTTGGGCTTGATGGAAATAGGGAAAAAACTCAAAAGGAAGTTGCAGACATTTTAGGAATATCACAATCTTACATTTCTAGATTAGAAAAGAAAATAATTAATAGATTAAAAAAAGAAATTACTAAAATGACATAACTTGTCTTTAGTATAAAAGTATAACTCTTCGGAAATAATATTAAATGAATTTTGTAATTACTTCCGAAGGGGTTGATGATTTTGATCATTAATAAAGTTGAAATTTGTGGAGTAAATACTTCAAAACTTCCTGTTTTGAAAGAAAGCGAAAAAAGAGAATTACTTTTACAAATTAAACAAGGCAATAATGTTGCAAGAGAATCTTTTATAAAAGGAAATCTAAGATTAGTTTTAAGTGTAATACAAAGATTTAATAATAGGGGAGAAAATGTAGATGATTTATTTCAAGTTGGATGCATAGGTTTAATGAAAGCAATAGATAACTTTGACTTAAATCAAAATGTAAAATTTTCTACATATGCAGTACCTATGATAATAGGAGAAATAAGAAGATATCTTAGAGATAATAATTCAATAAGGGTAAGCAGATCATTAAGAGACATAGCTTATAAAGCACTTTTAGTAAGAGATAAATTAATAAAAGATAACAATAAAGAGCCAACAATATCTCAAATATCAAAAGAATTAAATCTTCCAAGAGAGGATGTGGTATTTGCATTAGATGCAATCCAAGACCCAGTATCATTGTATGAACCTATTTATCATGATGGAGGAGATGCCATTTATGTTATGGATCAGGTAAAAGATAATAAAAATACAGATGAAAGCTGGCTTGAAAATATATCAATAAAAGAAGCTATGAAAAAGTTAAGCAGTAGAGAAAAGCTGATATTAAACTTAAGGTTTTTTAATGGAAAAACACAAATGGAGGTTGCAGATGAAATAGGTATATCCCAAGCTCAAGTATCAAGGCTTGAAAAAATAGCTTTAAAACATATGAAAAACCATGTGTAATAAAAAGTATTAAATCTTCATATTATTCTTACAGAAAGGTGGGATAAATATGGAAGAAGAGATGCTTCATTCAATTAATGCTATGAGAAGTATGGAAATAATTGATATTAATACTGGTAGAAAGCTTGGTTTTATAAAGGATATAAAAATAGATTGTAATGAGAATAAAATAATTTCTATAATTCTTCAAGGACAAGAAAAAGGATGGTTTTCAAAAGGAGATGATATAGAAATATTATGGAACAATATTTCTAAAATAGGCATTGATGTACTTCTCGTAGACCTAGAAGATATTAATAATATTTTAAGTACACACTAGAAAATATACACATAAGTATGTATAATAAGCTTAGTAGATAAGGTTTATAAAATAAGAGAGGTGGAACACATATGAAATGTCCTTTTTGTTTTTTTGAAGAAAGTAAGGTTATTGATTCAAGGTCAGCAGACGATAATACTACAATTAGAAGAAGAAGAGAATGTTTAAATTGTGGTAAAAGATATACAACATATGAAAAAATAGAAAATATTCCCATTCAAGTAATAAAAAAAGATTCAACTAGAGAAAATTTTAATAAAGATAAAATAGTTAATGGATTGATTATTGCTTGTCAAAAAAGACCTATTTCAAGAAATCAGATAGAAAAATTGGCTGATGAAATAGAAAGGGATATTTCTAACAAAATGATAACAGAAGTTAAAAGTAAAGATATTGGAGAAATGGTTATGGAGAAACTAAAAGAGCTAGATGAAATTTCTTATGTAAGATTTGCTTCAGTATATAGACAATTTAAAGATATTGACACATTTTTAGAGGAAATAGAAAATTTAAAGACTAATCAAGATTAAAAGAGAAGGTGAAAGCTATAAGATTATCTAATTAGCATTTCACCTCTTTTATAATTTATAGAAAATTATATCATTTTATAAGATTTGCCAAGTTAATAATAAAGCTAAAATTACAATAAAATTTGATATAAAAAAAGTTAAAATTTTTTAAAATAAAGTTAAAGATAAGTTAATTTATATGGTAAAAATAGACTATGACAATGTAAAATGTTAAAATAGTGGTGTAATAATATAGGAGGAATAGATGAATAAGTTAAATATAACTGATTTAAAAAAAGTAAAAGATTACTTAATAATAGAAAATGAAAGAAGTAAAGTTGTTTTTTCAACAGCAGAAGAAAATAGAAGTTTTAATAGACATACAGATGATGGCATAGAAAATCTTATGAGTATAAAAAAAGATTTTAATGTAAGGAATGTATCATACTTAAAACAAATTCATTCTGATAAAATACTTATAATAAATGAAGAAAATATAGATGATATAAATGAAAGTGAAGGAGATGCAATAATTACAAATCTAAAAAATATTGCTATTGGAGTTTTTACGGCCGATTGTGTTCCTATTATACTAGTTGATGAAAAAAAACAAGTTTCTGCTGCTATACACAGTGGGTGGAAAGGAACATTTAGTTCAATTACTTTAAAAACAATAAAAAAACTTCAAGATATTTATGACTCTAAGCCAGAAGATATTAAGGCTTATATAGGTTCACATATAAGACAATGTTGTTATGAAGTATCTGAAGAATTAAAAGAAAAGTTTATTGAAGAAAAAGATATAGATAAAGATTTACTTTTTAAAGGAAGAAATTTAAGTATGGAAGAGTGCATATTAAAAAATCTTAGAGATTCAGGGGTAAAGGAAGAAAATATTTATTCTTTGCCTTTATGTACTCATTGTAGTGAAGAAATAAAGTTATATTCTTATAGAAAATCAAAAGGACTTTATGGAAGAATGTTTTCTTTTGTAATTTTAAATTAAAGGAGAAGAAGGGTAAATGGCTGAGGGAAAAGTTTTAGTAGTAGATGATGAAGAACATATTGTAGAATTGTTAAAATTTAATTTGGAGAATACAGGATATAAGGTTATTACAGCAAATAATGGTAACAATGCTATTACATTAGCAAAAGAAAATAAGCCTGATTTAGTACTTTTAGATCTTATGATTCCTGGAATGGATGGCTTTGATGTATGTAAAGAAATAAAAAGAAATGCTGATATAAGAAAAACAGCAATTATTATGCTTACTGCAAAAGGAGAAGAATTTGATAAAATATTAGGTCTAGAGCTTGGTGCAGATGATTATATAACAAAACCTTTTTCAATAAGAGAACTTCTTGCAAGAGTAAAAGCAGTATTAAGAAGAAGCTCAGAAAATAAAACAGAAGAGATGAATGTATTTGAAAGTGGTCATCTTAGTGTTAATTTTGAACGCCATGAAGTAAAGGTTAATGGAGAAAAAGTGGACATGACTCTTAAAGAATTTGAACTTTTAGAAATTTTAATAAAAAATAGAGGGAAAATACTTCAAAGAGAAACATTATTAGATAAGGTATGGGGTTATGAATATATAGGTGAAACAAGAACTGTAGATGTTCACATAAGGTATCTTAGAAAGAAAATTGAAAAAGATGATAAAAATCCTAAATTTATTGAAACTATAAGGGGTGTGGGCTATAGATTTAGTCCAGAGAATTAATATGAAAAAAAAGATAATAACAACAATAGTAATAACAATAGTTTTTGCTTTAGTATTAGCTACTACTTCATTTTTAACAATATTTAATGTGGAAAATATGAGGCATGTTAAGAGTAATCTAAAAAATTATGCTGAATATATAGTAAAAAATAATTATGAAGATGTAGATAAAGTAACAGGAATAAAATTAGGTAATACAACCATTAGATGTACATACATTAGTAATGATGGAAGAGTTATTTATGATACTTTAGGAGAAAATGAAGAAAACCATTCAAATAGGGTAGAGTTTAAAGAAGCATTAGAAAAAGGAGAAGCATATTCTGTAAGAAATAGTAGTACAAATAATGAAAGGCTAGTATATTATGCAATGAAGCTTGAAAATGGTAATGTACTAAGGCTTTCAGTACCTTTTGAAAGTGTAAGCTATTTTAATTTTTATAAACTTGGATATTTTTTTATTATAGTTGTATTTGTTTTTGTATTTACTTTTGTTATTTCAATGAAGCTTGTAAGAACAATAATGAAGCCATTAAATGAATTAGAAGAAGTGACAAGCAGAATAGCAGGAGGAGACCTTCACATAAGGGCAAAGGCAAAAACTAATGATGAACTTGGTACTTTAGGAGAAACTTTTAATAAAATGGCAGACCAGCTTCAAAGTAAAATAAATGAGGTTATGGATAAGCAAAATAGGTTGGAATCTATTGTAAAATCTATGGAAAGCGGGGTAATAGCTGTTGACTTAGATAACAATATAATCATTATGAATCCATACGCAAAAAGAATATTTGGTATTAAAGATGACATTACTGGAGAAAAGATATATGATTATATTCAAGATTTTGACATAAACTGTTTTTTAAATGAAGATGATGAAATAGCAAAAGAAATAAAAATCCTTCATCCAGCGGAAAGAGAACTTAAAATAAAAAAAGCTTTCATATTAAGTGGTCGTGAGAAAATAGGTAAAGTAATTGCTGTTCAAGATATTTCAGATATAAAAAGACTTGAAAATATGAGAAGTCAGTTTGTGGCAAATGTAACTCATGAATTAAAAACACCATTAACATCTATAAAAGGCTTTGCTGAAACATTAAAATATGTTGAAGATGAAAAAACAAGAGAAAAATTCTTAGATATTATTGATAGTGAAGCAGAAAGGTTAAGTAGACTTATAAGTGATATACTTGTACTTTCTAAAATTGAAAGCTCCACAACAACAGAAGACGAAGATTTTATGCCTTATAAGGTAATAGATGAAGTTATTAGCATAGTTAAAAATATGGCAGAATCTAAAAATATTTCATTAATAATAGAAAAAAGTGAAAAAGATATAAAGCTTCATGGAGATAAGGATAAATTCCTTCAGTTGGTTTTAAATCTTACTGAAAATGGAATTAAATATTCAAATGAAGGTTCAACAGTTAAGATTAGAAGTCTTATTAAAAATGGAGATTATGTACTTCAAGTGGAGGATAACGGAATAGGAATTCCAAAAGAAGATATTCCAAGAATATTTGAAAGATTTTATAGAGTTGATAAATCAAGAAAGGGTGGAGGAACTGGTCTTGGACTTGCTATTGTTAAGCATATTGTTAAAATATTCAATGGAGAAATAAACATAGAAAGTGAATTAAATAAAGGTTCTATTTTTACAGTTACAATAAGAAATATATAAATCATGTCTTGCTCATTATAAATCAACACAAAGATTGCATACAATTAATAAAAAATTTGTATGCAATCTTTTTTTGTTTTGTTCTGCCTATGAGTTAACAAAGATGAATAAAAAAATAATATTTTAATCTCATTTTAACAGAAATTTAGTGTTAAATAATGATAACAATTACATAGAATATTGTTAAATTTAATTAATATTTTTCTAATATTAATTAACAATAGAATAATACTACTTTAACTTTCACATAATATTATAAAGGTGTTGAAAAAATAAAAGAAAAAAACATATATAATGTTTGGAGGAATAGTAATGAAAAAAAGAACTTTAAAATTAATAATGAGTGGACTAATGATAGCTATGATAGGAGGAGCTTTAGCAGGTTGTGGAGATAGCGGTTCAGATGCTTCAACAAGTTCAGCATCATCTACTGGTAAGGGAAATCAAGAAGTAACAATAGCAGTTTCAGGTTCAACTTCTGTAGGACCATTAATGGAAAAGGTAGCTAAGGCATATGAAGCAAAAAATACAAATGTTTCAATAGAAATAAATCAAGTAGGTTCATCAGCAGGAATAAAAGATACTATAAATGGAGTTGCTGAATTAGGAATGTCTTCAAGAGATTTAAAGGATGAAGAAAAGGCAAGTGGAGTTGAAGGTACAGCAATAGCATATGATGGAATAGCTGTAATAGTAAATCCTGCAAACAAGGTAACAAATTTAACTTTAGAGCAATTAAAAGATGTATATACAGGAAAGATAACTAACTGGAAAGATCTTGGTGGAGAAGATGGTCAAATAGTAGTAGTTTCAAGAGAAGATGGTTCAGGAACTAGAGATGCTTTCCAAGAAATTGTTGGTTATAAGTCAGAAGAATTAGTAGCAGATGCAACAATAGCAGATGGTTCAGGTAATATAAAAACAACTGTTGCTGGAAATAAAAATGCAATAGGATTTGTTTCATTCTCATATGTAGATAATACTGTAAGTGCTATAGAAGTAAATGGAGTTAAACCAGAAGAAGAACTTGCAAAGAGTGGAGAATATAAATTATCAAGACCATTCTTAATTGTAACTAAGAAAGATACATTAACAGATGAAGGAAAAAAAGTTATTGATTACATCTTAAGTGAAGAAGGACAAAAAATAGTAGAAGAAGATAAGCTTATAAAAGTAAAATAGTAAATTATAAATAGTATAAATATGCCCTCTTAAAGAGGGTATATTTATATGAATCTTACATATTAGAAAGCATAACTTCTAGGAGGGAACTTATATATGCTTAATGAAAACAAAAGTAATAAAAGTAAATATATAATTGAAGATGTTACAAAGTTTATATTTTTTATAAGTGCAATGTTAGCAGTAATTAGTCTTTTATTAATTATAGGTTTTGTATTTTATAAAGGATTAAATCCTTTTATAAGTAAAGGGTTTTCTTTTAAAGATTTTTTATTAGGTACTAAGTGGGTGCCAAGTAGTGAAAACTTTGGAATAGCACCAATGATAGTAGCATCTATATTAGCTACACTAGGAGCATTAATAATAGGAATTCCAATAGGAATATTAACAGCAGTATTTATAGCAGAAATAGCACCAAAGAAAATTGGAAAAGTAATTTCAACAGCTGTTGAATTATTAGCAGGAATACCATCAGTATTATATGGAGTGTTTGGATTAGCAATTATAGTTCCATGGATACAAAATACATTTAATCAGCCAAAAGGACAAAGTTTATTAGCAGTAATGATAGTTTTAGCTATAATGATGCTTCCAACTATAGTAACAGTATCAGAAACTTCAATAAGAGCAGTCCCTAAAAGCTATAAGGAAGGTTCTTTAGCACTTGGAACTTCTCATATAGAAACTACTTTTAAAGTAGTTGTACCAGCTGCTAAATCAGGAATTTTAGCAGGGGTAGTATTAGGGGTAGGAAGAGCAATTGGAGAGACAATGGCAATAATATTAGTAGCAGGAAATTCACCAATAATTCCAACTTCAGTATTTAGTGGAGTAAGACCTTTAACAACTAACATAGCTCTAGAAATGGGATATGCATATGGAACACACCAAGAAATGCTATTTGCTACAGGTGTTGTTTTATTCATATTTATTTTATTACTAAATTTACTATTAAGTAAGCTTTCTAATAAGGAAGGTGAATAAAAATGAATTCAAGAAAAGTTAAGGAAAATATTTGGAAGGTATTATTATGGCTTTCCGCAGTAATAACAGTATTTATGTTGGTATTTATCTTAGGATTTATCTTCTTAAAAGGTTTTAGAAAAATAAGTCCAACATTTTTAACAGCAGATTATTCACCATCAGGAGATGGAGGAATACTTCCAATGATAGTTGCAACTTTATATTCAGTACTTTTATCAATAGTAGTTGCAACCCCAATTGGAGTTTTAGCAGCAGTGTATCTACAAGAATATGCTAAGCAAGGAAAGCTTGTAAAAATAATAAGATTTGCAACAGAAAGTTTATCAGGAATTCCTTCAATAGTATATGGATTATTTGGTTCTATATTCTTTGTTGATGTATTAGGCTTTGGATACTCAATTTTAGCAGGTTCATTAACTGTTTCAATAATAATACTTCCAGTAATAATAAGAACTACTGAAGAAGCATTAAAATCAGTTCCAAAGTTTTATAGAGAAGCATCATTAGGACTTGGAGCAACAAAGTTCCAAACACTATATAAAGTAATAGTTCCTAGTGCACTTCCAGGAGTTTTGTCTGGAGTAATACTTTCAATTGGACGTGTAGTTGGAGAATCAGCAGCAGTATTATTAACAGCTGGAACAGTTGCAAAAATGGCTACAAGCATTATGTCAAGTTCAAGAACTCTTACAGTTCATGCTTATTTGGTTACTAAAGAGGCTGGAGACATTGAACAAGCAGCAGCAGTTGGAATAGTCTTAATAGTTATTATATTAGTTTTAAATACAATAGCAAAATTAATAACTAAAAAGTTTAGCAAAGCAAATTATTAAATAGAGGTGGAAAAATGGCTAAAATAACAGTTAAAGACTTAGATTTATTTTATGGCACTCATCAAGCTTTAAAAAAGATAAATATGGACATAGAAAAAAATGAAGTTACTGCTTTTATAGGTCCATCAGGATGTGGTAAATCAACATTTTTAAGAACATTAAATAGAATGAAT
>JALFQD010000201.1 GCA_022785265.1 Clostridium sp.
GATGATAATAAATAATATTGATGTAAATAAAAGTAATATAGAAGAATAAAGAATTTTTTTAGATTAATATATTAGATAGGAGAGTAATATGAACAATATACCTAAAATTATACATTACTGTTGGTTTGGAGGCAAAGAAAAACCAGATTTAATAAAAAAATGCATGAAAACTTGGAAAGAAAAATTACCTGATTATCAAATTAAAGAATGGAATGAAAACAATTTTGATATAAAATCAAGTGATTTTGCATATAATGCATATAAAAACAAGAAATGGGCATTTGTAGCAGACTATTGTAGAATAAGTGTGTTGTTAAATGAAGGTGGAATATATTTAGATACAGATATGGAAGTACTAAAAAGTTTTGATGATCTTTTGAATAATGAGGCATTTGCTGGAGTTGAATTAGTAAAGGATAATGAATTTGAAATTAATGCTGCCATTTGGGGTTGCAAAAAAGGAGACAAATTTTTAGAAAAGTTACTAAGTTATTATGATAATTTAAATTTTAATGATTATACCAATAATTTGTTTGAGTTAGCAATTCCTAAAATAATAACTATGTTAGCAAAAGAAGATGGTTATACAGGAGAAAAATTTCCACAAAAATTAAGTAATGGAACAATGATATATTCAAAAGAAAGCTTTTATCCTAAAAATAAATCTTGGGCAGTTCCTACAATCACAGAAAATACATATACTATACATCATTATGAAGGTTCTTGGAGAAGTCCAATTCAAATTTATAGAAGTAAACTAAAAAATATATTAATTAAGATATTTGGATATGAAAGAGTAGAAAAAATTGTTGAAAAGGTAAAGAAAAAATAAAGGTGAAAGAAAGATATGGTTAGTATTATAATACCTGTTTATAATGTTGAAGAATATATAGAAGAATGTTTAAAAAGTATCTTAAATCAGACATATAAAGATATAGAATTATTGATAGTTGATGATGGCTCAACTGATAATAGTATTAAAATAATAAAAAGATATGAAAGTAAGTTTGAAAAAATAAAAATATTTACACAAAAAAATAAAGGTGCTTCAGAAGCAAGAAATCTAGCATTGAAATATGCTATAGGTGAATTTATATTATTTATAGATTCTGATGATTTTTTAGAACCTACTATGATAGAAAAAATGGTAAATAAAGCTGAAAAATATAATTCTGATGTTACAATATGTGGATATTGCTTATATTATTCTAAAGACAATGTGAAAAATAAAATTTTTACATATGGAACAGAAAAAAAAGATAATTTATCACCTTTAGAAGTAGTAGATATGATGTTAAATTATAAATTGCAAGGACAACCATGGAATAAGTTATTTAAAAAAGATATTCTTATTAACAATAAATTTGCCTTTGAATCAGGAAGATATATTGAAGATATATTTCCAATTTTTAAGATTATATTAAAAAGTAATAATATTTCATTTATAGACGAGCCTTTATATTATTATAGACAAAGAATTACATCTAGTATGAATGAAAAAAGCAAGAAGTTAGCTGATGATTATTTTTATGCAATGTATTCTATAATGAAATATATAAAAAAGGAAAATATAAAAGTAGATAAAAATAGTTATATAGCTTTTCGAACAATAGTTTTATCAAATTTTATTGCAATGTATACAGATTATAAAAGAGATAGTGTATATAAGGATTTTTATAATTCTGAATTTAAAGAGTTAGATATAAAAATTCATGAATTTATAAATGTAAACAATATCCCTATTAAAGATAAAGTTAGAGTGATATTATGGAAAATGAGAATTTTTAATTTTATTAAAAATTTAAAAAATAAATAAGCTTATAAATAAAAGGTTAATGAAAATTAAAAAATCAAAGATATTTTAAGTTTTAAAGTATCTTTGTTTTTTTTATAATTATTGTTTTAAATTTAATATTTTTTATAAATATATTGAAATTTTTCAAAAAAAAGATTATCATATAATTAATGTGGTGAGTTTTTTTATTGCTTTTTTATTATGAAATGCTATTTAAAAAGGTAATAATTAAAAGATAACTGCTAATGGTTAAATTTTTTATAAACAAAAGGGGGATTCTAAATGAAACTAAAGAAATTAACAAAACTAATTACATCAGTAACAGTTTTGACTAGTATGTTTGGTAGTACATTTGCAAGTGCAGCAACTATATCAAATGAATCTAGCAATTCGGCCTCTATTTCTGAATCGAATGAAAACGTATTAAAAGTTAAGATGGATGACAATGGCGAATTAAGCTATTCAGCTCCCAAAGGTGGGTCTTATGGAGATGTTACTTATGATGAAAACAGAACATTCTCTTGGGATAATGCAAGTGTGTACTTTGTTGTAACAGATAGATTTGTTAATGGAGATACTAGTAATGACCATTCTTATGGAAGAGGATTAGATAAGAATGGAAGTCCAATAGCAAATTATCAAAATAAAGAAGGATATTTCCATGGTGGAGATTTAGCTGGAATGACTAGCAAAATAGAAGAAGGATATTTTGATAATTTAGGAGTAAATGCAATATGGATAACAGCACCATATGAACAAATTCATGGTGCATTATCAGCAGGTGGATTTAAGCATTATGCATATCATGGATATTATGTTTTAGACTATACTGAAGTAGATGCAAATATGGGTACTGCACAAGACTTAGAAACATTCATAGATACAGCTCATGAACATGGTATAAGAGTTATATTTGATATAGTAATGAACCATGCTGGATATGCAAATCCAAAGGATGCAGCTGAATTTGGATATGGTAAATTAGCTTCTAATTGGGAAGAAATTTACTATGGTTGGTCAGAAAGCCAATACAAATGGTATAACGACTATGTTGCAGAAGCTTCTCAAAATGGTTCTCAAGGTATGATGGATGCACAAAATGGAGATTGGGAAACTAACTGGTGGGGTTCTAAATGGGTAAGAATGACACAAGG
>JALFQD010000206.1 GCA_022785265.1 Clostridium sp.
TACCCAAAATAATAAACTTAAGTGGATATATAAATAAAAAGAAACTTGCGTAAACATAGCAAGGAGAAGGGGTAGGTGTCACCTCTGGCCGTAGAGCATTCGAGGAGCTTGGCGAAGAATAGAGAGTAATATATTTTGTTAAAGTTTTTTAACATATCTATATATTATTTAATATTTAAAGCACATAGTTTATTGAGGATAAAAGATTGTTGCTATATAATGAAAAAGGAAAAATTGATTATTCAAACTTAATTAGTGTTAAAATTGAGGTGTGAAAAATGGACATTTTAATAAGAAAATATGAAGATAAAGATTTAAAAGATATGGTTGAAATTTGGAACGAAGTTGTGGAAGATGGTGTAGCATTTCCTCAAATTAATTCTTTAAGTAGTGTGGAAGAGGGAAAAGAATTTTTTGCAAGTCAAAGCTTTACTGCAGTAGCAGAAGTTCAAGGAAAAGTGTTAGGTTTATATATACTTCACCCTAATAATGTAGGAAGATGTGGACATATAGCAAATTCAAGTTATGCTGTTAAATCTTCTTCAAGAGGCATGAAAATAGGTGAAAAATTAGTAAAGCATTCACTAGAAATGGGAAAAGAATTAGGATTTCGTATTTTGCAATTTAATGCAGTAGTAAAATCTAATGTTGGAGCAATTAACTTGTATGAAAAACTTGGATTTGTAAAGTTAGGAACAATTCCAGAGGGATTCTTAAATAAAGATAATACATATGAAGATATAATTTTATTTTATCATAAATTATAAAATATTTTGTACATATAAAGGAATTATATAGGAATTCATCAAAAATTTCATAAAAATCATTTGACATAAAAGATAATCACCTATATAATGTTAAATGTGGTTCACAAGAAGAACCATAGTATCTGGTGATGATGGCGTAGAGGAAACACTCCTTCCCATTCCGAACAGGAAAGTTAAGCTCTATAGCGCTGATGGTACTGCATGGGAGACCGTGTGGGAGAGTAAGACGTTGCCAGGTTTTTGTTTTATGGCTCGATAGCTCAGTCGGTAGAGCAGAGGACTGAAAATCCTCGTGTCCCTGGTTCGATTCCTGGTCGAGCCACCATGAAAAACACTAATAAAGTTAGTGTTTTTTTTATTTTTTTTAATCCTATGAAAAAGATTACAAAACTGGTCGAATATTTAAATAAACTGTAACTATTATTTAAGATTTGCTTAAGGATTAATTAAGATTTTAAGTTTAATATAGTATATATAAAAGAAATCTAAATTTAAGAAGAGGTGAAAAATAATGGCTGATGTGTTTTATTTAAGTGATAAGGAATATGAATATTTAGCTAAAGGGATAGCTGTTGGTGTTGGAATGGGAGTATTTGTAGGTGCAATAGTTGGAAATATAGCATTTACATTCGCAGCAGGAGGAGTATTAGGAGTTATTTGTTCATTAATTTATTCATTATTTGAAAGGCATAAAGAAAAGCAAAAGGAAAAATATAGTGAATAAAAATTTAGGAAGTAATAAATATGTATAATATTAAAACGGGGTTTTAAAAGCATATTAATATAAAGTATGTTTTTTTAAAACCCCTTAATTATGTCATTAGTTAAATATTTTCTATTTGCCAATCTATTTCATCTTGTCCTGTAGATTTTAAAAATTCATTTGCTTTTGAAAAAGGCTTACTACCAAAGAAACCTCTAGATGCAGAAAGAGGACTTGGATGAACTGATTGTATTATGTAATGATTAGGATTAGTAATTAGTTTCTTTTTACTAATTGCATTATTTCCCCAAAGTATAAATACAATAGGACGTTCTGACTTATTTAAAGAATAAATTACATTATCAGTAAAGTGTTCCCATCCTAAACCTTTGTGAGAATTAGCACTACCAGAACGAACAGTAAGAACTGTGTTTAATAATAAAACCCCCTGATCAGCCCATTTTTTTAAATAACCATTATTAGGTATATAACATCCAAGGTCATCATGCAATTCTTTAAAAATATTCTTTAAAGATGGTGGAGCAGGTATTCCAGGCTTTACAGAAAAACTTAAGCCATGTGCTTGATTAGGACCATGGTAAGGGTCTTGACCTAAAATAACAACTTTAACATCTTTAAAATCTGTATAATGAAGAGCATTAAAAATATCATATTTATCAGGATAAATAGTATGTGTATTATATTCATTTATAAGAATTGTTCTTAATTTTTTATAATAGTCTTTATTAAATTCTTCTCCTAATACATCATTCCAACCATTTTTTAAAATGTTACTCATAAAATCACCTCACAATAATTATATCATATGAAAACAGTAAAATAATATTAATTAAAGTATTTACTTATTAAAAACTTTCCCTAGTGTATCAATATAAGAAATTTATAGATATTAACAGGAAAAAAGAGCATAATAGAGTTTATTACAAATAAATAAGAAAATATTGATATAATTATATAAAGTATGTGATAAGATAAAACACGTCGCTTGATGACACAGTTAATAAATGAAAGATATAAGTTAAAAAAACTTAAAAAAAGTTATTGACTTGTGAAAAAATAAGTGATAAGATAAGTTCCGTTGTCAAATGAACTTGAAAAAATAACTCAAAAAAAGTTATTGACAAGTAAAAAATTTGATGATAAACTAAAAAAGTCGCTTGAAGGCGATAAGATAAAATTGGTCTTTGAAAATTGAACAGAATAAATAAGTTATAAGAACCAGCAATTCTTTTATTAGTAAGTTTTTTGAGATTAGAGATTAAACTTTTTATTGAGAGTTTGATCCTGGCTCAGGACGAACGCTGGCGGCGTGCT
>JALFQD010000223.1 GCA_022785265.1 Clostridium sp.
AAATGTCAGAATCTCAATATAGAATATTATTTGACAGATATTCTCCTTTAGCAGGAGTAATAATAATGGGAATTCTTCTTATAATAGTAATAGTTACTGGGAAAAAGAAAAAATAGAATAGAGAATAATTTTGTAAACTAAATAATATTAAATACAATATGGGGCTGTCGCATCAAGAAATATTAATAGAATATATAGTGTTTTATCAAAATATTAGACTATATATTACTATAAAATTTTTGGTGTGATAGCCCCTATATTTTTAAATCAAACTAAAATTAAGAGATACATTTTTTATATAAGATAAACATATTTTCTGAAAATTATAACTAGTTAGTTTTACATAGGATAAAGAATAATATATAATTATTTTGAGGAGTGATCATATGAAAGAATTTAATACAACAGGTCTTTGCAATCCAAATAAACATTATATGGTAGATATAAGTGAAAAGTTAGATTATATAAAAACATTAATAAAAAAGGAAAAATACTTTATAATAAATAGACCAAGACAGTTCGGCAAAACAACAATATTGTATTCTTTACAAAGGGAGTTATCAGATGAATATTTGGTTTTAAATATAAGCTTTGAAGGTATTGGAGATAGAGCCTTTATTGATGAAGAGAGATTTGTAAATGAATTTATAGATATAATTAAAGAAAGTTTAGAATATATAGATGAAGAATTAATAGAAAAGCTTACAATTTTAAGTAAAGATATTGAAAGCTTTTTAGATTTATCAAAAGTAATATCTAAGTTTATAAAATCAGTAAATAAAGAAGTTATACTTATAATAGATGAAGTAGACAAAAGCACCAATAATCAATTGTTTTTGAACTTTCTTGGAATGCTTAGAAATAAGTATTTACAAAGGGAGGCTGGGAAAGGTCTTACATTTAAATCTGTAATACTTTCAGGCGTTTATGATGTAAAGAACTTAAAATTGAAATTAAGACCAGATGAAGAAAGAAAATATAATTCTCCTTGGAATATAGCAGTTCCATTTAATATTGATATGAGCTTATCTCAAAAGGGCATAGAAGAAATGCTTAATGAATATAAAAAGGATAGAAATATAGAATTAGATACTAAGAAAGCATCAGAGTTTATCTATTACTATACAAATGGATATCCTTTTTTTGTTAGTAGAATATGTCAGATAATAGATGAAGATTTAAATGCAACATGGAATGAGGAAACTTTATTAAGGTCAATAAAAATGCTTTTATCAGAAAGCAATACCTTGTTTGATGATTTAATAAAGAATATAGAAAATTATAAAGAATTAAAAGAATATATGTTTAATTTAATAATGAATGGAATTGATTTAAGTTTTAATATAGATAGTAGCACTATAAATTTAGGACATATATTTGGATATTTTAGAAATGAAAATGGAAAAGTTAAGATATCTAATAGAATATTTGAACAAAGACTTTATAATTATTTTTCATATGAGGTTGAGAGCATAGCTAGTCTATCAGGTTATAATATTAAATCAAATTTCATAAAGGGTAATGGATTAGATATAGAGAAAATATTATTAAGTTTTCAGCAGTTTATGCGAGAACAATATAGTAAAAGAGATGAAAAGTTTTTAGAGAGACATGGAAGACTTCTCTTTTTAGCTTTTATAAAACCAATAATAAATGGTGTGGGATTTGACTTTAAAGAACCTCAAACCTCAGAAGAAAAGAGATTAGATGTAGTTATAGTTTACAATAATCATAAGTATATAATTGAACTTAAAATATGGCGTGGAGATAGCTATTATCAAAAAGGACTAAAGCAACTTGCAGATTACTTAGAATATAATAAGCAGGATAAAGGATATTTGTTAGTATTTGATTTTAATGAAGGAAAGCAATATAAAAGGGAAGACTTAGTTATAGAAGGTAAGAAAATAGTAGCAGTATTTACATAGAATATATGTATAAATTAGGATAAATGTATGAAATAAATATAAAAATTTAGAAAAAAGTCTTATAACAATATATTTCAATAGGAAAAAGGAAGTGAAGTGATGGCTGTATATTTAAATACAAATAGTCCTTTGGAGAAATTTGAGTTTTTATTAAATTCAAAGTATTATGTTGATAAATCAAATATAATAGAAAAACTTAATGAAATTATTAATACTGAAAATCGT
>JALFQD010000341.1 GCA_022785265.1 Clostridium sp.
GTAGAGGCTAAAGGTTCAATGTGGACAGACCCTGTAGATGGAAGTGAGCTTAAGAGTGGATTATTTGCAGATATACACAATCCTTTTAAAGAAAGTTTTAGGGAATATGCTGTATATTTTCATGATGAACTTGAGATGGTAAATAGGTTTGGTGGGCAAATAATAGATCCTCACACTAATCAGCCAATGGGAGTAACTGCTATAAGTTATAGGTCAGAGCCAATGGTAAATAGAGCTGGATTTATACCACCTAAAGACAAAGGATTTAAGTGTTGTAACCTTTGTAATGAATGTGAAAATTGCAACAATGTAGATATACAAGAGCATAATCATGCTGTGGTAGATGGCGAAGATGTTTCTATGAGTTCTTGGGTTTATGGAGACCCTTCAACATTTATACCAAGAGCATATAAAGGAGATTATCTATATAGAGCAGGAAATATAAAATGGGATATAGAATCAGGGATGTGGGGAATTTTAAGAATTAAAGAAAAAGATAGTAAAAAAATAGGATGGAGCTATTTGTTTTTTTAAAATAGTTTCATCTTTTTATATAAGTGAATTTTAGATGAAATGTTTGAGTTAACAACAAAACTTAAATGATATTAACAATATTTAAGGTGTAAACATATAGTATTATACAAGTATTATCTTAATTTTAGTTATTAGTAAAGTAAAAAACTAATGATTATTCATTAAAATAAGTTGATAGTTAAATAATGATTAACTTATAGATAATAAAAGTAGGAGGAAGGAAATATGTCAATGCCTAAAATTTCAAAATCTGGAGTGGAAAAATGTGAGGCAGTTAATGATATTATTGAGTCAGTAGCACTTATGGAAACAGCCTTAAGTCATATTCTTAATGCAGAGGGTGAAAAAATTCAAAAAGCTGTAGGAACTTTAAATAGTGGATATGGAAAACCACAACCAGGATTAGCTTGCACTACTGAAGAACTAATCTGTATAGATAAGTCTGTTGAAGAAGTTATTAGAGCTATAACAATATTAGAATCTATACTTCAAAAGAAGTTAAAGGATGCATTAGATGAAAATTGTCCACCAAAGAAAAAACATCATTGTTTTTCAAAACCATGTGATTATGATGATGAAGATTTTTATACACCAGAACCATGTGAGCATGAAGAATCATGTTGTTGTAAAAAATAAATTAGAATAAGGAGGTTTTTTACCTCCTTTTTATTCTACTACAAGGAATATGGAGGGTATTATTTGTGGATATACTTAAAGTTATAAATAAAAAAACTTTTTCTAAGGATAGTTTTTTCAACTTTGATGATGGAACTTATGTAAAAGGAGATATTATTTTATTAAATAGAGAAGCTAATATCCTTTATAAAATTGATAATAATTTTAAATTTACTCTATATAAACCTCCAATAAAGATAAATAAAATTTGCTATGATGAATGTGAAAATTGTTATTGGGCATTACTAGATTCTAATTATAAAATTTATAAGTTAAATGAGCATTTTAGAAAAATATCTTGTATTTCTTTGAAGTATCCAATTGATTCACCATTTGAAATTTGTGATATGTCTTATTGTGAAAATGATAATTTATTTATCATAACAACAAAAAAATATATATTTAAATTTGATAAAAATGGGAATTGTAAGGAAAAAATTTATGAAAAAAATTCTTTAAAAACATACTACTCATCTTATTGTTTTTGTAATAGCACATATATTTTATATTCTCAAAATGAAGAAACATATATTTCTATTTTAATTAATGGTAAAGAAACTGACTGCTACAAAATCCCATATACATGTACACCATTATCTATTATTCACATTAAAAAAGAAAAGGATAGTAAAAGTGAAATTATAACACTAATTGCAAAGGAAAA
This sequence comes from Clostridium sp., assembly GCA_022785265.1. Lineage (GTDB taxonomy): Bacteria > Bacillota > Clostridia > Clostridiales > Clostridiaceae > Clostridium. The sequence continues at coordinate 1,874 of JALFQD010000341.1, forward strand.
TAAGTCTAATAAAAAATATTTAATTTCATTATCTGATAATTATGATAATTCTTCTATTCCTTGTATTTTTAATGAATTGGATAATGAAGAGATGATACATTCTATTCTATCAGTTGAAAAATCTTTAGCATATATATTAGATTTAGAAAGTGAAAAATTAAGAAAGGGTATAAGTTTAGCTAATACTGTAGATGAAATGCTTAGATTAAATGAAAATTTAACTGAAATAATTATAAATATAACTCAGCTTGAATATTTACTAATGACTAGATTAAAATCATTAAAGGAGGATTTATATAATTATCAAAAACATACTCAAATATAATAAAATATGATATAATATATCTGAGGTGATTATATTTGAGAAAAAATTATAAACCTAAAGAATTTGCAGAACTTTTAAATGTATCCATATTAACTTTATAAAAATTGAACAATACCAGAAAAATTTTTGAATAATATCAAAATTATATGTAAATAATAATTTTAAGTAAAAATGTAAAAAGAAAATTAAGGAGAACATAAAAGTTTTGAAAAGAGCATACAAAACAG
>JALFQD010000362.1 GCA_022785265.1 Clostridium sp.
TTTCTCTAATTTTTCTTAATTTTTAACTTAAATTCTTTTACATATTCATTAATATTTTTTTCTTTTATTGTTACTGCAAGTATTTCTAATCCTAATAAGAATATATGAAAATTAAATTTTTCAAGAGGTTCAAAAAGTAAAGCTAAAGATAAAATAATTTTTAATCCAGCAAATATTGATAATAAAAGATATTTTTCTTTTTTACTTCTTTTTATTAAAATATTTTCTATTTCTTCATTAACTTCCTGTAGTCCTAACAACCCCCAAGTAATTCCCATTAAAGGAACTGTACTTTCTTGTTCCCCTAGCACAAAACAGATTCCCATAATAAATAAAATCAAAGAGGAAGCTTTATTTTTATATGTAATCAAATAACGCTTTTCTTTAATAACAAATATGGTATCTGTAATACTTGTAAGTACCATAATACTACCTAATATAGTTGGAAGCCATTTTGCTATTATTTCTGGTATGATAATACACAATAGTCCCACAACAGGAAGTAATAACCAGTAATATTTTTCTATACTTTTCATTGTATGCTACTCCTTATTTTTTTGTTGCTCATTCCAAAATAGGTTATATGATTGACAATTAGATTTATGTACTACTAAATTTATTGTTGTATATTATTATGAACTATTCCCAAAATACCATCATTTCACAATTTCAATAATTGATTCATATTGAATTACATCCCCATAGTATGTCTTCAGCTGCTTTGCCATTGAATCAACTTCTTTTGTAAAGTTTTGATTTCTTGGATCTGTATGAGCATCCCCATAGATTCCCATAATATTAACTTCACTAATTTTATCATATTCATAAATAAAATTCCTTGTCATAGCATTTTCTCTATAAACTTCATTTTCATCCTGATAATATTGCTTTCCTTGTTCTATATTTTTTTGAGCAAGTTTGTATTCTTTTGAATCTACTGCTCCAATGCTTTCAAGATTATTCAAATATCGTTCTCCTGTAGTTTCATATTGATGTCCAACATCAGTTCCATGAAAAATTGTCTCAGGACAATTTTTTTTAATAGATTTATAAAACTCTAATACTTCAAGAACATGAGTTAATGTTCCATCTGTATCCTCATACAGTTCCATAAGAATTTTATCATCCTCTGCTTTCATCCAAATATTTAGATATTGTGCTGAATAATATGGAATTTCAACAAATAAATGTCGCATTCCTTCATTATCATAAAAATCTTTCCAAATTTCATATTCCTTTTTTAAAATTTTATCATCACCATGATTTTCTCCATAAAGATATATTTTGACATCATTTTTTGGATAATATGGTGTATATCTATTTTTATTATATATTATGAGAATTGTTGTAAAAATAATCACAATAACCAAAGGAACTATAATTTTATTATATTTTTTACTTGGATTTTTATTATATAAATTATTTCGATACATATGTTAACTCCCTTTTTGGTCTTAGATTTATATCCATTTAGATATAATAGTATCGCTTAATACTTAATAATTTCCTGTGTTCTAAATAACCTTAATTTTATATTATATCTTTTTTAAAGAAAATTCCACCTTTAATGTGTACTATTTATATTCTAGCACCTATCTGGTTAAACACAAAACAAAAACGGCAAAGCTTAAGCCCTGCCGCTATATCACTAAAAATTTCAATTTTTCCCTCAATTATTATTTATTCTATGCTTTCCAGTTCTGCTAATGCATATAATATTTCTTTATCTAAAGGAAGATGTTCAAAATATATCATCTTTTCATCACTCTAGGCATGATTCAATAGCTAAAGATTTTCTACTATAAAAAAGATCGGAAATAATTAATTTCTGACCTTTTTCCAAAGAGCTGCCATTTTTACGAATACTCCTTTCAATAAAAATGCTAATGCGAAGAAAACAAGAAGTACTCCTATATTTGTCAAAAGAGGATTCTTTACTTCAAAATACAGACCAAAAACAATCTTTTGAGCAAAAATCATTTGTAGTGCATACAATTCCAGTGTGGCTGACCCCAAAACGTCCCAGATTCGACTCTTTTTCACATAACTACTTAAGATTACTAAAGAAATAACCATAGGTATCACAAAAACGTAATACATATCCCTTATCGGAAAATGTAATTTTCTATAAAATCCAAAGAAATACATAAAGGCAATTCCTACAGGAAGAAGCATAACAACCAACCAACGAGGGATTGTCTTTTTGCGCAATACATATCCTGCTAGAATTATTGGAATTCTATTGGTAAAAATAAAAATGGCTGTATATGAAAACCCATTCTCCAGCACAATACTTCCTACCATCCAAATGAATAGTACTAAAAGAACCTTCCACCTGCTTTCCCACTTTAAAAAGAGCGGATATAAAAGGTAGAACAGCAAAATTGCAGGAAGGAACCATAAAAAAGCACCACCACCTCTTTCAAAAAGTTCAAAAAAGGTTAAGGATTTACATATTCTATGAATCCCAAAGTTAGCATTAGATACTGCCATGAGTCCTACAAAAAAAGCAAATTTGGCATATAATACTACAACTCTGTTTTTCAAAAAAGAACCATAGGATATGGTCTTGTCTGCCAAAGAATAAGCGGACAAAAATAAAAACAGATCCACTCCCATATACCCTGTTTTTATTAAGAATTGTTCAATCGTAGAATTGGTAATCGGCATCCACAGATGAAAAATAAGAATTTGTAGTGCTGCAATACATTGTAAAAATCGTTTATTTATTTTCATTGGTGCACATCAAGAAAAATACTAGCTGCTCTCTGCTTGTAGATACGGTTTCATCCGCCTCTGTACAAATATTCCAAGCCGGATTCGCTTTTTCCTTTAATAAAGACAACAGTGCATCTGCATCATCTGTTTCAAATACATATCCTACAAAAGGAATAGTACCAATCACAGGTGAGAACATTACTCCCTTTTGAAAACCAGTAATTTCCTCATCAAATCCATTAAGATAACCCTCTGACACTTCCATTTTTGCTAATGAATATGGAACTTCTATCTGATTTAAAAGCTCATCCACCATTGGATCTGCTTCAGTTTGCTCAGAATTCTTAAATGCATTCAAATATTGGTTTCCAACTGTTGTGTTTTCTTCCTTTTCACTTACAGAAGATTCTACCTCTGTGTTTCCTGTTGTATCTTTTTCTTGTTCCTTTGCTCCACAACCACATAATCCCGTCGCTAAAGCCACTACTAAAAATAAGCAACATAAATTTCTTTTTTTCATACTTTTTCTCCTTTTTCTAATCCCTAAAAATAGGATCATTGTCGATTTATCATAACACAAATAAAAAATAAAGGCAAGGTTTAAGCCTTGTTGATACACAACTGAGGTACAGATAATTATTGAATTTAACTCTTCTTAAATCTTCTTTAACTCTCTTATTTACTAGCTTTAGGACTTATTTTGAAATTGAAAAAGAGACTAAACCTCATGGCTTAATCTCTTATTTTTCATTTCATGATTTGTCTAAAGTAGCTTCCTTTTTACTAATATTTTTTCCTTAATTATTCTTAATTCTTTTAAACTTCCATTATAAGATTGTTTTAGTTAAGGTTTAACATTAAATTACAATTCCTTAATTAACTTAACTACCGTTTCTGCATGTGGTGTGTTTGGGAACATATCTTTAACTCTAGTTTTAACGATTTTGTAGCCTTCATTTGAAAGAACTTTTAAATCATTTACTAAAGTCTTAGGGTTACATGAAACATATATTATTTCTTTTGCATTGAATTTTATTACATATTCTAATGCTTTAGGATGTACTCCACTCCTTGGTGGGTCTAGAATGATTATGTCTGGCTTATCTTTTATTGTTTTTATTATTTCTGCTACATCTCCTGCTAAAAATTCACAGTTATTTAAGCCATTAAGCTTTGCATTTTCTTTTGCTGCTTCTACTGCTTCTTCAATTAATTCAATTCCTACAACCTTTTTTGCTTTTTGGGCAACTATTTGCCCAATAGTTCCTGTACCACAATATAAATCAAATACTATTTTATTATCTGACTCTCCCATGTATTCTTTTACAATACTATATAAGCCTTCTGCTCCTTTAGTATTGGTTTGGAAAAATGCAAATGGTGATATTTTAAATTTTAATCCAAGAAGTTCTTCTTGTATATAATTTTTTCCATATAGTAAATTTACTTTTTCTGGTATTACAGCATCCGAAAAAGAATTATTTTCAGTATGTAATATAGATACCATTTTTCCTTGATATTCTGCATTTTTTATTATTTCTTTGTATTCTGTTAGGTCAAAATCTATTTGTGTTGTTGTTACTAAATTTACTAATATTTCTCCTGTATTTTTAGCTTTTCTTATAACAAGATGTCTTAGGTATCCTTCTCTTTTCATTACCTTATAATAAGGTAAATTTTTTTTTCTAAAATACTCTATAGTTAGTGAAATTATTTTTCTAAAATCTTCATCTACTATTTGGCATTTATCAACATTTATAACTCCAAAGGATTTATTCTTCATATGCATTCCTAAGGTAAGCTCTCCACCTTTTTCCATGTCTCCAAAGGTAAATTCCATCTTATTCCTATATTCCCACTGAAATTTACTTCCTGTTACTCCTTCATATTCACCAGTTGTAACACCAGCTTTATCAAATAATTCCTTTACTTCATTGCCTAATAATTCAAGTTGCTTTTCATAAGTAAGATTTTGAGATGAACATCCTCCACACAACCCAAAAACAGGACATTTTGGTTCGACTTCATACTCTGCTTTCTCTTCTACTTCTAGCATCTTTACTTCTGCATAGTCAGCCTTTTTTTTCTTGACTCTTCCTTTTATAATTTGACCTGGAAAAGAATTTTTTACATATATTGTTCTGTCTCCTTCTTTTCCAATTCCTATAGACGGAAATTCTGTCTTTTCTATTTTTACTACTATTTCGCTGCCTTTTTTCATTAATTACTCCTGAATTTATATTATCTTATACGTTTAAAGCCTTCTTTCCAATGCTTTTTTCTCCAATTGAGAAATAAATTATATTAGCTATAGTCAAAGCTATCACTCCAAAAGTTGCCCAATATTCTTTAACCATTTGGAATCCTATTAATCTTAATATTCC
>JALFQD010000369.1 GCA_022785265.1 Clostridium sp.
GGAAGTACTGTATATAAAAAAATAAATTATGTTGGAAATGATTATATTGCTACAGAAGAGGTTAATAATAGTAAATATATAAGTGATTTTTATAAAGTACTACCAATAGATAATCTATATCTAAATGATGGTGTAGTTATACAAGATATATATGATAATGATATAATTAATGTTTACAAGCAAGTATATGAAGATGCATATAGAAATTTAGATTATGATAAAAAAGAAGAATTAAGTAAATATCTAGATTATAGCAATTTTACTGTAGTTAGGAATAATGGAAAGTGGATGCTTCAAGGAATGATATCTGGATTAAATGGAGCAGAATCAGTTGAGTATCCTATTGGTATAAAAGCTAATGATAGATTAACAAGCTATGATACATTATATGTTCCATGGAAATCCCTAAAAAATGAGTTGCCTTTTATGGTAGATGTATATATGTCTCCAAGCGGAAGGCTAGCCATTATACTAAATAAGGAAGAGATATTGGTGTACATGATAGAAGATGGTAAAATATTAGAAGAACCTTTAAGAAAGATACCACTAAAAGATGGTGAATCAGTAATTATGGCAGAATGGTGTGAGAAAGATTATGTTGATAAATGGGAAAGTGTATTTAAAGATGACACTATAATACCAAAATAGGAGGATTTAAATGATAGTAAAAGAAGTAGCATCACAGGTGTTAGCAAAATGTCTAGTTACAGGAGGAGATTTTGCAGAAATTTTTGAAGAAGATTCTATAAGTAATTCTATTGGATTGATAGATGGAAAGGTAGAAAATGCTCTTGGTGGAAGGAGCTATGGAATAGGAATAAGAATATTTAAAGGTTTTAAAAGCATATATGCATATACTAATGATAATAGCCTTCAAGGTCTTTTAAATACAGCTTATAAGGCAGCATTAGCATTAGGAGAATTAAAAGAGGATAAGCAAATAATATTAAATGATTCTTATGTTTTTAATAACATTCATAATATAAAATATTATCCAAATGTAGTTAATTATGAAAAGAAAATAGGAGTAATGAAAACTGCTTATAAAAGTGCAAAAAACTATAGCAATGAAATTTCACAAGTTAGTGTTTCATATGCAGATAAGGACCAAAAGGTATTAATAGCTAATACAGAAGGGCTTTTTGTTGAAGATAGAAGAGTAAGAACAAGACTTGCAATAAATTCAGTTGCCTCTAATGAGACAGAAAACCAGACAGGATTTGAGGGACCAGGTGCATGTAAGGGATTTGAGCTTTTTGAAACCATAGACCCTGAATATTATGGAAGGGAAGCTTCAAGAACAGCTTGTACTATGCTACATGCTAAAAATTGTAAGGCGGGAAATATGACTGTTGCAATTGATAATGGCTTTGGTGGAGTTATATTCCATGAAGCCTGTGGACATTCGCTTGAAGCAACTTCTGTAGCAAAAGGAAATTCAGTTTTTGCAGGAAAGCTAGGACAACAAATAGCCTCTTTAAAGGTAACAGCAATTGATGATGGAACAATACCTAATTATTGGGGTTCAATAAACATTGATGATGAAGGAAATCCTGGAAGAAAGAATATTCTTATAGAAAATGGAATATTAAAGTCTTATATGATAGATAAACTTAATGGAAGAAGAATGAATATGGAGCCTACTGGAAATTCACGTAGACAAAGCTATAAATTTGCTCCTACATCAAGAATGACTAATACTTATATTGCTACTGGAGACGATAATCCAGAAGATATAATAAAATCAATACAAGATGGACTTTATGCAAAGAAGATGGGTGGTGGCTCTGTAAATCCAGTAACTGGTGAGTTTAACTTTGCAGTTGCAGAAGGATATATAGTTAAGAATGGAATTATTCAAGAACCTGTAAGAGGTGCTAGCTTAATAGGAAAAGGTAGTGAAGTTCTTATGAATATTGATATGGTTGGAAATAATTTAGAACAGGCTCAAGGAATGTGTGGCTCATCCTCTGGAAGTGTACCAGTTAATGTTGGTCAGCCTATGATAAGAGTTAAAGAAATTACTGTAGGTGGAAGATAGGAGGAGAATTGTATGGAATTTAAAGAATTTAAAGATTTATTATTTAAAAAAGCATTAAATAATGGATTTGAAGAATGTGAAATATATTTTTCAAATAGAGAAAGCATATCTTTATCTGTTTATGAACAGGAATTAGAAAAATATAATATAAATACAACTTTTGGATTATCATTTAGAGGTAAAATTAATGGAAAAATAGGATATTCTTATACAGAAATATTAGATGAAGAAGCTATAGATATGCTTATAAAAAATGCTAAAGAGGGAGCAAATTCTATAGAAAATGATGATGTTCAATTTATTTATGATGGAGATAAGGAATATCAAAAAGTAAATTGTTATTCAAAAGAACTTGAAAATTTAAATACAGAAAAATTAATAGAACTTGCTTTAGAAATAGAAAGAGAATGTAAAGAATACTCTAAAAAGGTTGTTAATTTAAGTGGTTGTAGTATTGGTTATGGAAATTCA
>JALFQD010000373.1 GCA_022785265.1 Clostridium sp.
AAGCAATATAAAGATAAAATTGATTGGGATTATTTTTGGAGTGAAATTGATAAAATAAAACTTAAAAAGTTTACAAAAAGTGTTTTTACTTTGTGTAATTTTTGGTTTGGAGTTGAATTTAAGGAAAAGGTATATTTAGAGGAAAGTTTTTTGGAGAATATTACTGAATATGTAATAAATAGTGGAACATTTGGAAAAACTGTTGAAAATGATATGTTAAATCGTTATAGAAGAGAAATGGAGAATTCTAAAATAAATACTAATCTTTCAATGATTTTCCCAAGTGTTGATGTTTTAGCTAATGAATTTTCTTATTTGAAAAAATATAAATTTTTATATCCAATAGCATGGGTTAATAGAACTTTTAGATTAGTTACAACAAGAAGAAAAACTACTATATATAAAATAATTAATAAATCTAACTTTAAAGAAAATGCAAAGAATATTTATTATATGCATAGAAAAATTGGATTATAATTTTAAAAATAAAGGCTTAGAAATAACTTGTTTTTAATATTGAAAGGAGTTTATTGCTTATCTCACTAAAGATTTAAGCAGAAAGTATTTTTATGATTGAAAAGATTAAAAAAAATTATGAAAATAGAAAAAATAATAAAAAATATTTTAAATGGTTAATAAAAATAAGTAAGTCATATAAAAAAGAAATTTTTATAATTATATTTTTAAATACAATTATAACACTTATTGGAGTTTTTTCTTCTGTTGCTAATAAATATGTAGTTGATATGGCATCAAGCTTTTCTTCTAATATGTATATAAGTATAGCTATTGTAATTATATTAAGTCTTATGTCTTTAGGACTTTCAGCATTTTCTTCAATTTTTAATACTTATTTTATAGAAAAGTTCTCCTTTGGTTTTAGAAAAAATATATATGAAGAATTTATGAATTCAAGGTGGAATTTAATAAAAAAATATCATAGTGGAGATATTTTAACAAGACTTACTACTGATATTAATAATGTAAGTGATGGAATGTTTTCTATAGCATCTTTTGTTATTTCTTTAATTGTACAGCTTGTATCAGCTTTTTTACTTTTGTTGCATTATGATGCTTCTTTAGCTATATTTGCTATTATTTTAGGTCCTTTTACAGCATTTATAAGTGTATTATTTGGAGTAAAGCTTAAAAAAATTCAAGAGATGGTTCAAAAATCAGAGTCAAAATATAGAAGTTTTCTTCAAGAAAATATATCTAATATAAGTGTCATAAAAGCTTTTTCTTATGAAAAAGAAAGTCAAAAAAAGCTTGATAAGCTTAGAGATGAACGTCTTTATTGGGTGATGAAAAAGAGCAAGATATCTACTTTTGCAAATTTTTTCATGGGCTTTGCCTTTTCTTTTGGATATTTATTTGCATTCATTTTAGGAGCAGTAAAATTATCTCAAAATAATATAACTTATGGTACAATGACAGCGTTTCTTTCACTTGTATCTCAAGTTCAAAGACCAATAGTATCTCTTGCAAATATTATTCCTAAAATAATTTCAATATTAGCATCTTCAGGAAGAATTATTGAAATTAATATTTTAGAAAAAGAAGAAAGTTCTATGAACTTAAATTTAAAAGGAGTAGTAGGATTGAAAATAAAAGATTTAGATTTTTCTTATAAAAATAAGGATATAATGAGAAATTTTAATCTTATTATTGAACCAGGTGAAATCGTTGCTATTATGGGACATTCTGGAGTTGGAAAAACAACATTAATAAATCTTATTTTATATTTTTTAAAACAAAATAAAGGAACAATAGAGTTTTTTGATAAGTATGGAAATAAGGAAAGTATTTCCTCAAATACAAGAAAAATAATTTCTTATATTCCTCAAGGTAATACATTATTTAGTGGAAGCATTTCAAATAATTTAAGAGTAGGAAAAGAGGAGGCAAGTGTTGAAGAAATGGAAGAGGCTTTAAAAAATTCATGTGCTTTAGAGTTTGTAAATTCTTTAAAAGATGGATTAAATACAATAATAGGAGAACATGGATATGGATTATCAGAAGGACAAGCGCAAAGAATAGCAATTGCAAGAGCTTTAATTAAAAAATCTCAATTTATGATTTTAGATGAAGCAACTTCTTCATTAGATATGGATACAGAGTTAAATATTATAAAAAATATCATGAATATTAAAGATAGACCAACATGTTTAATTGTTACCCATAGAAAATCTATTTTAAAATATTGTAATAGAATTATTACAATAAAATAGTTAATAGAAACAATCAGGTTAAAATATAAAACTTAAATGTAGAAAAAAGTAAATATATTTTAAAAACTATGTTATAATGTTTTTTGGGTAGGTGAAATTATGAAGAAAATAAAAAAGAGAACAAAAATAATTTTAGGAGTATTAAGTTTTATTTTAGTTACTTGTGTAACATTAGTAGTTGTTGTATATAAGTATATGAATAGATTAAATGTAGTTCCTTTAAATGTTGGTACAGCTACAACAGAAAAGGAAATAAAAGAAGAACTTAATATATCAGAAGAAACAGAAAAGAAAAGTTTAGAACATAATGTAGAAAATATACTAATATTAGGAGTAGATCATGATGAAAATGCTTCTGATACAATAATGGTATTATCTATTGATAGAGGTACAAATACTTTAAAGCTTACTTCTATTATGAGAGATTTATATGTAGACCTTCCAGGAGATGCTGATAAAATAAATTATGCATATAATCTTGGCGGAGTTGAATATACAATTTCTACATTAAATAAGCTTTTTAATTTAGATATAAAAAAATATATTAAGATAGATTTTAATGAATTTGTAAATATAATAGATTATTTTGGTGGATTAGAGCTTAATATAACAGAGGCAGAACGTGCCATTATAAATGATAAGTTAGTTATTGATGGAGTTTATAATGAAAATAAATTAACTCAAAGTGGCAATGTTCTTTTAAATGGTCATCAAGCATTAGCATATTCAAGGGTTAGAATTATAGATAGTGATTTTGTAAGAACTCAAAGAATGAGAAATGTTATGATGGGCGTATTTGGAAAAGTAAAGGAAGCATCTATTACTGAATATCCTAAAATAATAGCAGATTTATCATCTAATGTTACAACTAATATAGAAACTATGGACATGCTAGATATGGGAAAATTCATGATTTCTGTAGATTCAAGTAACTTAAAGCAATTTAGAATACCAGTAGATGGTTCAACAGTAGATAGTAATACTAATGGAGTATATAACTTAAAGTGGAATGTTGAAGAAAATACTAGTGCTTTTCACAATTTTATATATGATTAAATATAAACTTGAAAAGGAAATGAATTTTATGAAAAAAAATAAAAAAATAATATTAATACTTTTGGGGATATTTTGTGTATTATATATATTTTTTAATTCAAGTCAAAATTTTAATACATCTAATTTAAGAAGTTATAATATAATAAATAAGTTTAATATAGGAAATGTTGAGAGACAATATATAGCAAATAAAATTTTAAGAAAAATTGCACATATAATGGAATATATGGGGCTTACATTAGTAATATTAATTATACTAAAAAGTTTTAAATTAAATAAAGAGTATATAATTTTGACATCTTTGCTTTTATGTGTGTTAATAGGATTAGCAGATGAATATTATCAATCATTTATTCCAGGAAGAAGTTCAAAGGTTCTAGATGTTTTTGTAGACTTTTTAGGAGGAATATTGGCAATTATTTTTTATAATATAGGAAAGTATATTATAAAAAAAATAAAGAGATAGTATATGTCAGAAGAAAAGTTTAAACATATGATAATTTTTCTTGACATGGTAATATCATATTCAAACAATATTAGAGAGTTTAGGTTTTGAAGATGAAACCTTAAAAAATACAACAGAAAATTTGGAAAATCCCAAGAAAAAAATACAATACATACTTGGAGCTATATAAGATGATTCCATTGATAAATATTTTAAAATTTAATAATGTTTTAATATAAAAATAAGTTATATTTTTCTAAATATAGCTTATTTTTTATTTAAATATTCTTTTAAAAAATTTCAAAGATTAATTTTATACAATTAAAATGATATATAGTGTGAATATTTTTTGATGATATGTTTCCTAAAAGTTTTAGTATTTTATAGAAATATGGAAATATATTTTTTAAAATCTATTGACATAAAAAGTAAATAAAGTTAAAATTAAGAAAAAGATAACTAAGGAGGGATGATTTTGAAAATAAAAGATGGTTTTGTAGTGAGAGAAATCTTAGATTCTTATATGGCAGTTCCAGTAGGAGAAAGAACAAGAGATGTACATGGAGTTATAGCTTTAAATGAAACAGGAGCTTTTTTATGGAAGATGTTAGAGGAGGACACTTCAGAGGACAAGCTTATAGCTTCAATGGTAAAAGAATATGAAATTACAGAAGAAACAGCTAAAGATGATATAAAAGAATACCTTAGTTTTTTAAGAGAAAAGGGGTGGCTTTATGATTAATGACCTAGAAGGTATAAAAAATTGGGAAGATTATAGAGAGGCTCTTCAAAAAAAAACTAAAGAAAATCTTGTACCAGATTCAGGGACTTTTGAACTTACACCATTATGTAACTTTAATTGCAAGATGTGTTACGTTCATTTAAAGCCTGAAGAAATTAAACTTCAAGGAAATCTTAGGACAAAAGAAGAGTGGATTAACTTAGCAAGGGAAGTTAAAAAAGCAGGAACATTATTTATATTGTTAACAGGGGGAGAAGTTCTTACAAGACCAGATTTTAAGGAAATATATGAAGAACTTTCAAAAATGGGATTTTTATTAACTATATATACAAATGGTTATTTAATAACAGAAGAATTTGCAAAATGGTTAAGTCTTAATCCGCCAATGAAGATAAGAATAACAATGTATGGAGCTTCTAATAAAACTTATGAAAAAGTAACTGGTATAAAGGATGGGTATGATAAAGTTGTAAATTCAATAAAAATACTAAAAAAATATAAACTCCCATTAACCCTTGCAATGACTTTTATTAAAGATAATTTAAATGATGAAAAGTTAGTGAGAGAATTTGCAAGAAAAGAAAATTTAAGACTTGATGTAACAGGTTTTGTTGCAAAATCTGTTAGAGGAGCATCAACAGATGCAGAGAATGTAAGATTAACAAGTGAAGATGTAGCAGAAAATATGTATGGGGATGAAAAAATAAATAGGGTTGAAAAGTTAATTAATATATATGAAAAAGCAACAGATGTATGTAGGTGCCATAATCATTCTTATTGGGTTTCTTGGAGTGGAAAAATGACAATGTGTGGTTTTATGAATAAAATTTATACAAATCCATTTGAAACTTCATTTGTGGAGGCTTGGATAGAGCTTCAAAATAAAATGGATAAAATTAAAAAGCCTGAAAAGTGTAAAAACTGTAAATATGTAGCTTTTTGTAGAACGTGTCCAGGCTCTCTTGAAGCAGAGACAGGCTCTCCAGAGGAAACCTGTGATTATATATGCAATAAAGCGAAAGCTTTATATAAAAAATATTCAATTCAGTATCTAAAAGAAGGAGGAAATAATCATGAAAAATTATTCAAAACCAATGGGCAAGCTATTTGATATCAAAGTTGAGGAAAGTATTGCTGTGTGCAATAAATGGATTTTTACCAACTCACAATTTCCATGTAGCGATGATCCTTCACAAGGACAAAAAGAACCACCATGCTGGGAATATGCAACAAACCCTGGAAATAGCTAATATTGAATAAAAGCTATAATTTAAGCTTATGTGATATTTCAATTCAGTATGCTTTAAATGGAATCGATTCTAGTATTGAGGAAAGACTTTTACCTTTTTTAAAAGACAATAAAGATTATGACATAAAGATAAATGTAGATAAGGTGAAAAATATAGAATTTCCTAAAAAATCTATTCCAATAAGTGTATCTCACTTTAATTATGTGCTAGGTAATGAAAAAAATTATATTTGGGCAGATTATTGTGAAAGTGCACTTGTTTCTAGTAGTGCAGATTGGTGTAAAGCCACCATATCTGCCACTAGAAATATGCATACTCATATTGAAGAAAGTTATTTATTAAATTTACTTCAAAGCAATTTATCAAAAAACAAAGGGTTTATTTTGCATGGTTCAGTTGTTAAGTATGAAAATGAAGGAATTATTTTCACTGCTTCAAGTGGAGTAGGAAAATCTACTCAAGCAGAACTTTGGAGAAAATATGAAAAAGCAGAAATCATAAATGGAGATAAAGCTTTTATAAGATACTTTAATGATAAGGTAATGGTTTATGGCTCTCCTTGGAGTGGCTCTTCAAATATTATAAAAAATGAGAAAGCACCTTTAAAAGCAATCATTGTATTAGAGCAAGGAAAAGAAAATAAAATAAGAGAATTAAAAGATTTAGAAAAACTTTTTCTTTTTAATACTCATGTTTATTATCCATATTGGGATAAAAACCTTGTAAATTCAGTTATGGAAACTCTTAATTTAGTTTTAAAAAGAGTACCTGTTTATTTATTATCTTGTAAGCCAGAAAGAGAAGCTGTGTCTATTACAAAAAAAACACTAGAGTTTTGTTAGTTAATAAATTATTTAAGAATTAATATATAAGCTGTTACACAAAAATTGTAATAATATATAGTATTTACTTTAATAAAAAACTATATATTGTATTAATATATCTTGATGTGACAGCTTCTTTAATTTTTTAATTATTAAGACTATTATTAAAGATTGGAAAATATAAAAAGGTTAAAATATTATATTAACTCAAATTAAAAAATAATTTTGTAAAGTGTGATTAAAAATTAAAAAATGGTTAAGAATTAAGAAAAGGAGTTTTATATTATGGGAAGAAAAGTAGTGGAGATTAAAGGAGAAAATCTAATCCCACTTATTAAAGAAACTATAAAAGATGGAGGAGAATTTAAACTTTTAGTTAGTGGAAATAGTATGTCTCCTATCCTTAAAGATAAAAGGGATTATGTTTATCTTACAGATATAAAAAATCATACCTTAAAAAAAGGAGATATTGTTTTTATAAGAAGAGATACAGGGCAATATGTTCTTCACAGAATTTGTGAAATTATAAAAGATAAAGGCTTTATCATGAATGGAGATGCACAAGGTTGGACAGAAGTTGTAAGAAATGACCAGGTAATTGCTTATGTAAAAAAGATAGAACGCAAAGGAAATGAAATAAGTTGTGATAATAAAATATATAAATTTATAATTTATATATGGATGAAGTTAAGACCTTATCGCTATAAAATGCATCATATAAAAAGAAAGCTAAAGCTTAATTTATAAAAATAATTAATTGAAAAGAATAGCAAGATAATTGCAAAAGAAAAACTAATATGATAAAATTTATTATGAATTTTAAGTTTTATTATAATTTATTATATAAGAAATTGTTTTTGAAAGTAGGAATATTGAATGTCAAGAATGAAATTTATGAATACAGAAATTGATAATTTAACCATGAGAGAAACTATAGATGAAATAGATAAGTTAATAAAAGAAAATAAATTTGCTTATGTAGTTACTCCAAATGTAGACCACATTGTGAAGCTTGAAACAGATAAGGAGTTACAAGAGGTATATAAAGATGCAAATTTGATTTTGACTGATGGGAAACCTCTTCTATGGATTTCTAAATTTTATAAAACGCCAATAAAAGAAAAAATATCTGGCTCAGATTTATTTCCATTATTGTGTGAAATGGCAGCACAAAAAGGATATAATATGTTTTTTTTAGGAGCAGGAGAGGGCGTAGCAAGGAAAGCAGCAGAAAATTTAATGAAGAAGTTTCCAAAACTTAATATAGTTGGCACATATTCACCACCTTTTGGTTTTGAAAAGGATAAAGAAGAAGTACAAAAAATAATAAGCATGATAAATGAAGTTAGTCCTAAAATATTAATTGTAGGATTAGGATGTCCAAAACAAGAAAAATTTATACATAAATATAGAAAAGAACTTAATGTACCAATTTCATTAGGATTAGGTGCAAGTATAGATTTTGAAGCAGGAAATGTGAAAAGAGCTCCAAAATGGATGTCTGATAATGGATTAGAGTGGCTTTATAGATTAAGTAAAGAACCTAAAAGAATGTTTAAAAGATATATAGTTGATGATTTGAAAATATTTAGATTAATGTTTAAGTATAAATAAAAAATTATAAAATATTTATTTCCTAGAATGGAGAGATTAAATTGAAAAATAACATTTTACAAATGGACATAAACAAAGAATGTTCAGGATGTAAAGCCTGTGAAAGTATTTGTCCTAAAAATAGTATAAGTTTTATAGAAAATGATGAAGGATTTTTAATTCCAACAGTTGACGAAAGTACTTGTGTTAGTTGTGGTCTTTGTTATAAGAAATGTCCACAATTAAATAGTGTAACAATCTCAGATTCTTTAAAATTACAAAAACAAGAGGTTTATGCATCAAAAGCAAAAGATAAACACACATTGTTAGAAAGTTCATCAGGTGGAGTATTTACAATAATTGCTACAGAAGTTATAAAAAATAATGGAGTTGTATTTGGATGCGCATTTGATGAAAATTTTGTAGCAAGACATATTTCTATAAAAACAGTTGAAGAATTAGAAAAGTTAAGAGGCTCAAAGTATGTACAAAGTAATACAATGAAAACTTTTTTAGAAGCAAAATCATATTTAAAAAAAGACATACCAGTATTATATGTGGGAACACCATGTCAAATTGCAGGTTTAAGGGCATTTTTAGGAAAGCCATATGATAAATTAATAACAATAGATTTAGTATGTCATGGAGTACCAAGTCCTAAATTATTTTCGCAATATCTAGCAGATTTTGAAAAAAGAAACGATGAAAAGATAAAAAAATATGACTTTAGATATAAAGAAAAAACTGGCTCAAGCAAGTGTAATAGAATAATAACTAATAAAAAAACAAGGGCATATGTGTATCAATGTGATCCTTATTATAAATCATTTAGTGATGAAAAAACTTATAGAGAGTGTTGTTATAGTTGTAAATATACTAATACAAAAAGAATAGGCGATATAACTATTGGTGATTATTGGGGATATGAGTTATTTCATCCAGAGAGAGATTCTTCTTTAGGAATATCAGTGGTATTAATTAATACTACAATAGGAAAGGAAATCTTTGATAAAGTTAAAAATACTTATTTAACAACTTATGATTCAACATTAGATGAAGCAATTTGTAAACAATATACACTTAAAAAACCTGCTAAAAGACCAAGTTGTAGAAGTGAATTTTATAAAGATCTTAACTCAATCGGGTATGCAGAAACTATGAAAAAACATGTTAATACAAAAGGAATTGTTTTAAATGCTATACTTTTAAGTATAAATAAAGATATGAGAGTTAAATTTAGAAGGTTGAAGAATGTATTAAAAAAGTAGAAATCATATTATTAAAATACATATAATGGAAAAATAGTTGTTGATTTTTAAGTTAATATATATTATCATAAAAATGTATGTTTAAGAGAATGACAATTTGTTTTAAACAATACTATTACAAGAACTTATAAGGGAGTATTTAGATGAAGATAGGAATTATTACCTTGCATAGAGCAAGAAATTATGGATCAGTTTTACAAACATTAGCTTTACAAGAAAAAATAAAGAATAAGGGTGTAGAGGTAGAAATTATTGATTATTATCCAGATAGATATCATAATGCTGGATTACTAAAAAGATTAAAAGGAAAAAGCAAAAGATTTGAAAAAAATTTTGTAGCATTATTTATTTGTAGATGTATAATTTTTATATCATATATAAAGAAAATGATTGTATTTGATGATTTCTTAAAGAGAAATTTAAAACTTACAAAGAAATCATATAGAACATATGAAGACTTTGAAAAAGAAATTCCAGAAGCAGACATTTATTGCACAGGTAGTGATCAAGTTTGGAATAGTTATTGGAATGAAGGAATAGATTATTCTTTATTTCTAAAATTTGTTCCTAAAGATAAATTTAAGTTTTCTTATGCAGCAAGTTTTGGAAAAAGCAAGTTAGAAGAAGAAGAAAAGGAAGAAACTAAAGAATTATTAGAAGCATATGATTATATTTCTGTAAGAGAAAATGCAGGAGTAAAAATACTTGAAGATTTAGGATTTGAAAATTGTCCTCAAGTATTAGACCCAACACTATTATTAACAGATAATGAATGGAATGAATATGTTGATGATAAGTATAAAAATAAAAAATATATATTAACTTACAATCTTCATCATGATAAGAAAATTGATGAATATGCTAAAGAATTATCTAAAAAGTATAATTTACCTGTTTATAATATAAGTTATAATTGGCATGATATTTATAGAAGTGGGCATTTAGTATGGTGTCCTACAGTAGAAAATTACTTAGGACTGATTAAATATGCTCAATATGTTGTAACAGATTCTTTTCATGCAACAGTTTTTTCAATTATATTTAGAAAAAAGTTTGTATCTATATATCCAGAATTAGCTAGCAGTCGTATTTCAAGCTTATTAGAACTAGTAGATTTACAAGAAAGAGGAATAAGTAATTTTAGCAGTGTAGAAATAGCAGATAAAGCTATTGATTATAATAAAGTACATGACTTACTTTCTATTGAAAGAAGTAAATCAGATACATATATAAATAATGTTCTTAACAATTATAGAAAAAGATAATCATATTGATAAACAACAGCAAGGAGATTAATAATGAAAAATATTTTATATTTTAATCGTACTATGAAATTAGGGGGAACAGAAAAGGTTATATTACAATTATGTGATACTATGAAAGATTCTGTAGATAAAATTGTAGTTTGTACTTTAGGTGGAGTAAATGTTGAACGTTTAGAAAAAATGGGAATAAAGCATTATCAAATACCTGATATAGAAAAAAAAGACCCACTTACAATATTAAAAACATTAAAAATGGTTTCTAAGATAATAAAAGATGAAAATATTAACATAGTACATACTCATCATAGAATGGCTGCTTTTTATACTAGAATTCTAAGTTTCTTTAAAAAATTTACTTTTATAAATACTGCACATAATACCTTTGAAGATAAAAAATTTTTAACAAGATTTTCTCTTAAAAAAGCAAAAATTATAGCAGTTGGAGAAATGGTCAAAAAAAATCTTACAGATTTTTATGGATTAAAAGAATCTCAAGTAACAGTAATTTACAATTCGGTTGAAGAATTCAATGAAGAATTCGAGGTTATTCCTCAACTTGAAAAATATAGAAACGATGGATATTTATTAGTTGGTAATATTGGTCGTTTGCGTCCTCAAAAGGGTATGAATTATTATATTGAAGCAGCAGATAAAGTTTTAAGTAAAGGAAAGAAAGTTAAATTTTTTATTGTTGGAGATGGACCAGAAAAAGACAATTTAAGTAATCAAATAAAGAACTTAAAAAGAGAAAATGATATAATACTTTTAGGACAAAGACAAGATGTACAAAATGTTATGAAACAATTAGATTTTATAGTGTTAAGTTCACTTTGGGAAGGTCTTCCATTAATACCTTTAGAGGCATTTTCTGTAGAAAAACCAGTGGTAGCAACTAGGGTTGATGGAACTCCAGAAATAGTAGAAAATAATTTTAATGGTTTATTAGTAGAGGCAAAAAATGCTTTGGAATTATCAGAAGCTATATTAAAGTTAGTTGAAAACAAAGATTTAATAGATAGATATAGTAAAAACGCTTATGAAACTTATGTAAATAAATTTAGTTACAGTATCTTTAAAAAGAATTATATAGAGTTTTATAATAATATATAAGGTTTTAGTGTTAAGATTAGTTTTATTAAAAAACAAAGTAAGGGTTTATTAAAGCACATAAATTGTAATTGTTAATATGTGTTTTGGTATTTGGAGGAAACTTATGAAAGTTGAAAATACAATATCTACAATGGTAAAGCTTATTATTGTTTTATTGATAGCAGCTATAGCAGGAAATTATAATGCAAAAACAAAAAAAATAAATGAGTTTAAGAATTTTGTAAAAGACTGTAAGGGAATTTATAATAATTATTTTTCAAAAGAAAATGATGAATATAATGAGCTTTTAGCAAAGGCAGAAGACGCTATTGAAAATAAAAAATATTCATCTTTTGATTCTTTAGAAAAAGAATTTGAAAGTTTTATAGAAGAAGTTTCAACTGAATATACTAAAGAATTAAAAATTAGTGTTCAAAAGCTAAAGGATTTAAATTTATCCTTTTTAGATAGCAATATTTCAGAAATTGAAAAATTAATAAGTGAAAAAAAATTTAGTGCTGCAAGAGAAGCTATAAATGATATATATATAAAGAATAATGATATAATTGTTGAAAAGAAAAAAAGTAACATTAAAGAAAAAATTTCTAAGGCTATGAATTTCAAAAGTGAAAAAGATTCAGTTTTTGACCTTTTCTTTTATGATTACAATAATGATAAGGAATGTGAAGCTTATGCAGTTGTTGGTAAAATGAATGGAGAGGTTTTTGAGGGGTCAATATGGTTTGCAAATGATAATATTGTAGAAAAGGTTGCTGATAGGTCAACTAAAAAATATTGTCCTTCAATAATAAAAAATGATTATAATTTTCACTTTCAGTTTCCTACTTTTAATGAAAATAATGAAGTAAGTACCACTTTGTGGGGGGTAAAAAATAATCAGCCAGAAGAAATTTTACAAACTATTTCTGGATATATTGTCCAAAATAAAGATGGGGATTTAAATTTTATTTTACCAACTCATGAAGTAATAGCTAATATGCAAGAAGCAAATGTGTGGACTGGAAATGCTTTAAATACTTATTATTTATATTGGGAAAATGGTTATAAAGAATATGAGGGTAAAGAAATTTCTAATGAAGAATTTATAAAATATGAAAATGGACAAAATGTTCTTGATGAAATAAAGAAAGAAATAGAAAGAAAATTTCCAGATAATAAATCAATTACTTTAGAAAATGTTATTTATAGGCAAAATGGAATAATAAATATAAATTATGTTATAAATGAAAAAGATGAAAGATTATATAAAAAGAATGTTTTAGTAAAAGTTAAAGATAATTTAGTGTCTATTGGAGATAGTAATATATCTACTGTAACAGAAAATATAGAAAAAGAAATTCTTAAGGATGGAAAAATAGATTTAAATGGATTTCAAGATAATATTTTAATAAAATAAGTCGTATAAAGAAAGTCATTAGTGTTAATAAATTTTAATGACTTTTTTTATTTTAAATTATATAGAACTGTCTAGTAAATATTATAGATTTAATGTTTATTTAAATAAATATTAAAAAAATATTAACATTATTGAAAAAGTTTACAGATGATAATAAAATAAATATAAGAATAAAGTATTTAAGGAGGAAGAACTATGTCTATGAAAAAAAAGGTGGCTACTCTAATTACTATGTGTGCAGTAACTACAAGCCTTTTTGGTGTAATTGAAAATGTAAAGATAGTAAAAGCAGCAGAAATGTTTTTTAAAGAGGAATTACTTTCAAATAATGATAAAACAGAATGTATAGTAGAGAATTATAATAATTTTGAAATAAAAATTTATGATACCTATTCAGTTATAAAAAGATATACAGGGGAAGATAGTGAAATTGTTATTCCAGAAGAAATAAATAAAATTCCAGTAATAGCAATAGGAGAAGAAGCCTTTAAAGAAAATAAAAAAATAGAAAAAGTAGTTATTCCTTCTAGTATTACAATTATAGGAAAATCTGCTTTTAATGGTTGTACTTCTTTAAAAACAGTAGATTTCTCTAAAGGACTTTTAAGAATATCCGATTCAGCTTTTTCATCATGTAAATCATTAGAAAACTTAAATTTACCAAATACATTGAAAAATATAGATGAACTTGCTTTTTCAGAATGTTTATCTATTAAAAAAGTTGACATTCCAGATTCTGTATTAGAAATAGGACAATCTGCATTTAATTGGTGTGAAAATTTAGAAGAAATAAATGTTAGTGAAAATAATGAAAATTATTCAAGTGAAAATAAAATTTTATATAGCAAATATAAAAGTATATTAATATGTTGTCCTGCTGGGATAAAAGAAACTGAAGTAAAAATTAGTGATGATACAACTACAATAGATGCTTATGCTTTTAATGGATGTAAAAATTTAAAAAAAATTATTATTCCAGAAGGAATAAAGTCTATAGGAAATAATGGTTTTTCAAGCTGTATTAATTTAACAGATATTTTTATTCCAGATACTGTGGAATATTTAGGATATTCTGTTTTTTATAATTGTATTAATTTAAAAAATGTTAAACTTTCATCTATATTAAAAGAAATAGAACCAGCTTCTTTTGAAGAATGTGTAGAACTTGAAAGCTTAGTTATACCTAAAAAAATTGAAAAGATATCTGTAGGAGCTTTTGAAAATTGTACATCTTTAAATACAATAGTAGTTCCAAAGTCAGTAATACAAATTCAAGCAGCTTTTGAAGGATTAGACAATTTGATTATATTTGGGGAGGAAGATTCTTATATAGCTGAATATTGTAAAGAAAAGAATATTACTTTTATGCCTATTATTAATTCAAACAATACTTCAAAACAAGAAACTAAAGAAAGTGTAATATCACAAGAAGAAAAACAAGCAGAAGTAAATAAAATAGAAAATGAATTAGAAGAAACAAATGAAAATAAAAATAGTGATGAAAAAAATATTAATGAAGATAACTCCATAAATACTCAACAGAAAGAAACAAGTGTTTCATCTAAAACTAAGTCAATAAAAAAAACATCTTCTTTATATTCAAAAAAAGCAGTAGAAACAGGAGATAATAAATCCATTATAAGAACAATTTTTATTATGATGACTTCATTTATAACTCTATGTACAATTTCTATAAAGAAAAAAGATAAAAATAAATAAGAAATTTGTTTGAAAAAGTAGCCATATATGTAGAAAAAATATATAATAGAAAAGAATAAAGTAATGTTATTAAATTGGAGGAAAAGATGACAAATTTAAAGAAGATATTTTGTTTTTCTTTGATGTTTTTGTTGTGTATAGCTTTTTTATCAAATGTAAGAGTACAAGCTATTGAAGATGTAAATATAATATCTACAACAAAAGTAACAGCAGATGAGGCAAAAATATGGGCAAAAAGAAAAAATGCTACAGATACATTTGTAAAATTGGCAGATTTATATTGGAAGTACTATAAAGAACATGGAAATGTTAACCCAACAATGGCATATGTACAAGCTGCTATAGAAACTGGCTATGGAAAATTTGGAGGAATTATTGATGAAAGTTATAAAAACCCTTGTGGAATGAAAACAAAACAAGGTGGAAGTAATACAGACCCTAATGCACATCAAAGATTTAATACTTGGGATGATGGAGTAAAGGCTCATTTTGATCATTTAGCATTATATGCAGGAGGTAGTGGATATCCACAACAAAACACAACAGATCCAAGACATTTTTCTTATATTTTTGGTAATGCAAAAACAGTACAAGCTTTATCTAGAACATGGGCAAGTAATGGAAACTATGGAAATACTATAATGAATTTATATAATTCATTGGTGAAAGTTTCAAATGAAGTAAGGATTTTAGAAAATTTAGATACAAAAAAAGTGACAAGCAGTGGAGGAAGTATAACTATTAAAGGATGGGCTATAAGCAAAAGTAATATTTCATCTATAAAGATATATATTAATGATAAGTTTATAGGAAATGCTACTTTAGGAATATCAAGACCAGATGTGAAAAATGTTTATCCAAGTTATCCAAATGTTGAAAATAGTGGATATTCATTAAGTTTTGATTCATCAAACTTATCAATTGGAACTTATAAAATTAAAGTTGTTTATGAAGGTAGCAAAGGAAATAGTATATCATCAGAGGGAACATTAGAGATAGTCAAAATGCAAAATAGTAATAATGATAATAGTACTAATGGTAATGAAAAGAAACAAGTAGTAGTTATTGATGCAGGACATGGAGGAACAGATTCAGGTGCATGTTCAAATTCACGTATAGAAAAAACTATAAATTTAAATATTGCATTAAAAATAGAAGCTGAATTAAATTCAAGAGGATATATAGTAAAAATGGTAAGAAAAAATGATAGTACAGTATCATTAAAAGATAGAGCAAGTTTTGCTAATAATTTAAATGCAGATTTGTTTATAAGTATTCATCAAAACTCATTTACTAATACATTAGCTAATGGGACAGAAGTTTACTATACTACTTCAAAGCCTGATTCAGGATTTCCAACTCAAATTAGCAATAAACTTTCAAAATCAAAGGAAATTGCAAAGCTTACTTGTGATAATATAGTTTCTGCAATTGGCACATATAATAGAGGAATAAAAGATGGTAATTTTTTAACTTTAAGGAATACTAAAATGCCATCAATACTAATTGAATGTGGATTTATAACTAACAATTCTGATGCCTTAAAAATCACTAAAGATAATTATCAAAACAAAATAGCAAAAGCTATTGCATATGCTATAAGTGGTAAAAAGTATGTTGAAACTAACAATAATTTAAGCATAAATAGTTTTAATGTGGGGGTATCATCACCACAACCAACTGGAACTAATGTACAATTAAAAGCTTCAGCATCTGGTGGTATAGGTAATATTGTATATAAATTTTTATTAAAAACAGAGGATGGAAATTGGTATATGATAAGAGATTATGCCTCATCAAATACTTGTATATGGAAAACAGGCTCAATAGGAAATAAAACTTTATACGTAGATGCAAAAGACTCTTATGGAAATGTAGTAAGAAAGAGCATAGATTATAAAGTAATTAATGTTACTAAGCCAGAAATAACAAGCTTTAAAGCAGACAAAGCTTCACCACAAACTTCTTCAACAATAGTTAACTTAAGTGCATCAGCAAAAGGAACAGGAGAACTTAAGTATAAGTTTTTATTAAAAACAGAGAATGGAAATTGGTATATGATAAGAGATTATGCCTCATCAAATACTTGTATATGGAAAACAGGCTCAATAGGAAATAAAACTTTATATGTAGATGTAAAAGATTCTTATGGAAATGTAGTAAGAAAGAGTATGGAATATATAATAAAGTAATTTTTTTAAATATTTTTCTAATAAAATGCATAATAGTAAATAACAATAAACAAAATTTGACAAATCACCTGTCTTATTGTATTATTAATAAATGAGTAATTAAAAGTATTATATAGTAATACAAATTGTTTTTGTAAAGAATCAAAAAAAATAAGTTGTTAAGAAAGGAGTTTTATTAATGCCAGAAAAATTAGTAAGCACAATTATAACAACGTACAAGCGAGAACCAAATATAGTTCATAGGGCTGTTAAAAGTGTGTTAAATCAAACTTATAAAAATATAGAAATAATTATAGTTGATGATAATCCATGTGTTGGTCAATTTAGTAATGAAATAAAAAAAATTATAAAAGATTATTCAAATGTAAGATATATAAAAAATGATGGAAATAAAGGAGCACAAGTTTCTAGAAATATTGGTATTGCTAATGCTAAAGGAGATTTTATAGCATTTTTAGATGATGATGATACTTGGGAAAGTAAAAAAATAGAAAAACAGATGGAATGTTTTAAAGACAATATAGGAATTGTATTTTGTAATGGCTATACTATAGATGAAAATTATAATCCACCTAAGAAAACTATATATAATAAAATATTTAAGCAAAATGTTACTTTTAAAGATATGCTTGAAGAAGATTATATAGGAACAACAACACAATTCCTTATAAAAAAAGAGTGTTTTGATAAGGTAGGAAATTTTGATGAAAAATTTCCAGCAAGACAAGATTATGAAATGTGCATTAGAATAACTAAATCATATGATGCATTTGGTGTTGATGATTATTTATTCAATCATTATATACATAAAAATGAACAAATATCAAGAAATTTTGATAAAAGTCTTACAGGTTATAAAATGCTTTATAGTAAATATAAAAAGTATTATGATGAAAATAAATATGCAAAAGTAAGAGTTTTTGACAATATGGCTTATATATGTTCAATACATAATAAAAAACTTAAGGCATTACCTATATTAATGAATGGTTTCATAAAAGATCCTAAATTTGCTTTTAATTTTTTAAAGAAAAGATTAACTGGAAAAGTTTAAGAATGAATAAATCAAAGTTATATGTTTAATAAAAAAATTTTATTATGCTTGTTTATATAATGAGTGACTTTATAGTAATAAGTGGAATAAAGTGAAAGAGAGATACTTATGATTGAAAGTGAAAAATTAAAAGGGTTAATAATGTTTAGTATAGATGGGCTTTTAATTTTAACCTCTTATTTTATAGCAATTATATTTAGATTTAAATTTAGAAATATTTCCATGCAGGAAATGATAGAAGTATTTATAGGATATCTTGATAAAATAACATTTTTTACTTTTTTATATCTTGTAGTATTCTTTATTTTAAAGCAATATAAAAGTCTTTGGATTATGGATAGTGTAGAAGAATTTATGAATGGATTAAAAGGCACTCTTTTAGTTGGAATTGTTACATTTTTTATTTCTATTCCTCAAAGTCCAAGAGTTCCTCTTATGGTTACAATAATGTCTTGTATACTTATAATATTTTTCTGTAATGGAATAAGGATAGGATGGAGGGCAACAAGAAGAACTTTAATTTATTTAAATTCTCCTATTATTAATTATAAAAAGGTACTTATAGTAGGTGCTGGAGAAACAGGAGCTTTTATAGAAAGAGAATTTAGAAAAGATGGTAGATATAATAAGAGAGTAGTTGCTTTTGTAGATGATAATAAGAAAAAGATTGGTTCAAATATTAATGGTGTAAAAGTATTAGGAGATAGAAATGATATTTCTAAGATTGTTGAGGAAAGAGGAATTCAAGAAATAATAATTGCAATTTCAGATTCTAATAGTGAAAATTTTAGAAATATAATAGATATATGTAAAGAAAGTGGTGCAAAAGTAAAGGTTATGCCTAATGTATCTAAACTTGAAGAAGGTACAGGTGCAATAAGGCAAATAAGAGATGTTAAGGTTGAGGACCTTTTAGGAAGAGAAACTGTAAAATTAGATTATGCAGGAATTTTAGAATATATTGAAGGTAAAGTTGTATTAGTAACTGGAGGAGGAGGCTCTATTGGTTCCGAACTTTGCAGACAAATTGTTAAATTTAAACCTAAAATACTAATTATATTAGATATATATGAAAATAATGCATATGATATTCAAAATGAGCTTTTAAGTAAGTATAAAGATTTAAAACTTGTCACATTAATAGCATCTATAAGAGATAAAGAAAGACTTAGAGAAATTTTTGGTAAATATAAACCTAATGTTGTTTTTCATGCAGCAGCTCATAAGCATGTACCATTAATGGAGGAAAGTCCATGTGAGGCTTTTAAAAATAATAATTTAGGAACATTAAATACAGCAGAGGTTTCAAGTGAATTTAATGTTGAAAGATTTGTACTTATATCAACAGACAAGGCTGTAAACCCAACAAATATTATGGGTGCTTCAAAAAGAATATGTGAAATGATAATTCAATCAATAGATAAGGAAAGCAAAACAGAATTTGTTGCAGTAAGATTTGGTAATGTTTTAGGCTCTAATGGTTCTGTTGTGCCATTATTTAAAAAGCAGATTAAATCAGGAGGTCCAATAACCTTAACTCATAAAGAAATAACAAGATATTTTATGACAATTCCTGAGGCAGCACAGCTTGTTTTGCAAGCAGGAGCATATGCTAAAGGAGGAGAAATATTTATTTTAGATATGGGTAAACCAGTAAAAATATATGATTTAGCAGTAAATTTAATAAAACTTTCAGGCCTTATTCCAGAAAAAGATATAAAAATAGAGATAACAGGATTAAGACCAGGAGAAAAACTTTATGAAGAACTTCTTATGAATGAAGAGGGATTAACAAAAACTGCTCATGATAAGATATTTGTAGCAAGACCAGGAGAGTTTAACCTTAAAGAAGTTAAAGAAAATATTAATGAACTTATAAAAATATCTTCAAAGGGTGATATAATAAAAACAAAAGAAAAATTAAAAGAAGTTGTACCTACATATATTGGAGATATTTATTCTAATAAATTTAAAAATAAAGATATTCAAAAAGAAAGTTTATCACAAAAAGAAGTGGCTGTTACAACAAAAGAGGTTAAGGAGCAAGATTTAACATAAGTAACATATGGTAAGCAATATTACTATTCATAAAAACTAGGTCAAAAATATATTTATTAGGTGATTTTAATATAATAGTAACAAAATTTAATGAAAAATATGGTATTATAAGCATAGTGAATAGGCTATGCTTATTTATTTAATGAAAATGTATAATTGTAAATTTTGAAAGAAGTGAGGAAAAATGAAAAGGATTTTTGATATTTTAATTAGTGGAGTACTTCTTGTTATTTTATCTCCCTTAATAATAGTTATTTCAATTATAATAAAGCTTACTTCAAAGGGAAGTATATTTTTTAAACAAAAAAGAATAGGAAGACTTAATAAAGAATTTTATATTTATAAATTTAGAACAATGAGAACAGATACTCCAAATGTTGCTACACATTTATTAAAAAATCCAGAAAAGTATATAACTTCTATAGGAAAATTCTTAAGAAAGACAAGCTTAGATGAGCTTCCACAACTTTTTAATATATTAAAAGGAGAAATGAGTCTTGTAGGACCAAGACCTGCTCTTTACAATCAGTATGATTTAAAAGAAATGAGAAATAAAGAAGGTATAAATATTTTACTTCCAGGTCTTACAGGGTGGGCACAGATTAATGGAAGAGATGAAATTTCCTTAGAAGAAAAGGTTAAACTTGATAAAGAATATTTAGAAAGACAGAGTTTTTGGTTTGATATAAAAATATTATGGCTTACATTTTTCAAAGTAATAAAAAAAGAGGGAATTAAAGAAGGAGTAAGTTAATTTATGAAGATTTTAATAACAGGTGTATATGGAATAATAGGGTCTTACTTATGTGAAAAATTAAGAAATGAAGGATTCTATGTTGTTGGAATTGGTAGAAAAGATAAATATAATGATTGTGATAAATACTATTGTTGTGATATCATAAACATAGAAAGTATTGAGAAGGTTTTTAAAGAAAATGCTGATATAGAAATAGTTATACATTGTGCAGCTCTTGCTCATAACAAAGGAGATGACCTTTCAAGAGAAAGGTTTATAAAGGTTAATTATGATGGTACAAAAAATTTAGTAGATATGTGCAATAAATATTTAAAATTGAAATCCTTTATATTTTTAAGTACAATTTCTGTTTATGGTGAACGCCTTAATATTAGTGAATATAGAGAATATGAAACGCTTAATCCTAAAACTCCTTACGCAGTATCTAAAAAGCTTTCAGAAAGCTATATAAGAGAAAACTTAAAAGGAGATTATAGCATTTTAAGACTAGCTTCAGTTTATTCTAAAAATTTTGATAGAAATATAAGAAAAAGAACAGAAATTAAAGGCTTAGGTTATACAGTAGGAAATGGTTTTGAGAAATTAAGCCTATGCAACATAAAAAATATAT
>JALFQD010000031.1 GCA_022785265.1 Clostridium sp.
TATTCAAAAGATTATCTTTTATTTCTGCTCATAGCTTTCTTTCTTTCAGCACTATCTAATATAATTTTTCTCATTCTTATATTTTTAGGTGTAATTTCTACAAGTTCATCATTATTTATAAATTCTAAAGCATTTTCAAGAGACATTATTACTGGTGGTACTAGCTTAACTGCTTCGTCTGAACCTGAAGCTCTTGTATTTGTAAGTTTCTTTCCTTTACATACATTTATGTCTATATCTTCTGCTCTTCCACATACTCCAACTATCATTCCTTGATATACAGGTACTCCAGGTCCTATAAATAATTGACCTCTTTCTTGAGCATTAAATAAACCATAAGCTATAGCTTCACCTGTTTCAAAAGAAACTATTGACCCTCTGCTTCTTGTAGGAATTTCTCCCTTATATGGTTCATAGCTATCAAAGACATGGTTCATTATTCCATTACCCTTTGTATCTGTCATAAATTCATTTCTAAATCCTATAAGTCCTCTTGCAGGAATCTTGAACTCTAATCTTGTATAACCATTTACTGCTGAAGTCATGTTTACCATTTCTCCTTTTCTTGGTCCAAGCTTTTCCATAACAGGTCCCATAAATTCTTCTGGAACATCTATTGTTAAATATTCAATTGGTTCTAATTTCTTTCCGTTTTCTTCTTTAAATATAACATTTGCTTTAGAAACTTGAAGTTCATATCCTTCTCTTCTCATTGTTTCAATAAGTATTGACAAATGAAGTTCTCCTCTTCCTGATACTTCGAAACATTCTGGAGTTATCTCTCTAACTCTTAAAGAAACATTAGTTTCTAATTCTTGCATTAATCTATCTCTTAAATGTCTTGATGTTATAAATTCTCCATCTTGACCTGCAAATGGTGAATTATTTACCATAAAGTTCATGCTTAATGTTGGTTCATCTATATGAACAAATGGAAGTGCTTCTGGACATTGAGAATCTGCTATAGTTTCTCCAATATTAGCATCTGTCACACCACTAATTGCTATAATATCTCCTATTGAAGCTTCTTCAACTTCTTCTCTCTTTAGTCCATTATATGTATATAAATTTGTAACTTTATAATTTTTTGTTGTACCATCCATAGTTACTAATGAAACACTTTGATTTTTCTTAACTGTTCCTCTATGAATTTTTCCAATTGCTATTTTACCTACAAAGGCATTTGAGTCTAATGTAGTTACAAGCATTTGGAATGGCTCATCCATATATCCTTCTGGGCATTGTACATGTTTTATTATAGTTTCAAATAAAGGTTGCATATCATTATTATCATCTTCAACATTGTATCTTGCATATCCTGACCTAGCTGATGCATATATTATAGGGAAGTCTAATTGTTCATCATTAGCACCTAATTCTAAGAATAAGTCAAAAACTTCATCTATAACTTCTTCTGGTCTAGCATCTGGCTTATCTATTTTATTGATTACAACTATTGGTTTTAATCCTAATTCTAATGCTTTTTTTAGAACGAATTTAGTTTGTGGCATTGGTCCTTCATAAGAGTCTACTACTAATAAAACTGAGTCAACCATTTTTAGTACACGTTCAACTTCTCCACCAAAGTCAGCATGCCCTGGAGTATCTACTATATTAATCTTAATTCCATTATGCATTACTGCAGTATTTTTAGAAAGTATAGTTATTCCTCTTTCTTTTTCTAAGTCATTAGAATCCATAACTCTTTCTTGTACTTTTTCATTAGTTCTAAAAACATGACTTTGTTTAAGAAGAGCATCAACCAAAGTAGTTTTACCATGGTCAACGTGAGCTATAATAGCTATATTTCTTATATCTTCCCTTTTTATTAATTCCATACTATTTTGCCTCCAAAAATTTATATTAAAAATATGTAAACCTATAAATCATTTTCCCCAAAAGAAAATTGGATACTTTCGTACCCAATCCTCGCCTTTTTTTATAATATACTTTCTATTTCATTCTGTCAATATTTTATAATATTTTTTTATTCTATAAAAAATTATATATAAATTGCTAAGTAAATAATATACTAAACTTCCATTATTATTGGTAATATCATTGGCTTTCTTTTAGTCTTTTCATATAAGAATTCTCTTAAGCCATCTCTCATTCCTGATTTTAAAGTTGACCAATCAGTAACATTCTTTTCTTGGAAGTCATCTAATATACTTTTTACAAGCTCTCTTGCTTCGTCCATAAGACCTTCTGACTCTCTTACATATACAAATCCTCTTGAAATTATATCTGGACCTGCAATAACAGTTCCTGTTTCTCTTTCTATTGTAACTACTACAGTTAAAATACCATCTTGTGAAAGATGTTTTCTATCTCTAAGAACTATATGTCCTACATCTCCAACACCTAAACCATCAACAAATACTTGACCTGAAGTAACAGTTCCTGTTTTTTTCATGTAATTTCTAGTAACTTCTATGACATCACCATTTTCAGCTAATAAGAAATTTCTTTCAGAAAGACCTCCTTTGCATGCAAGTTCAGCATGTTGCTTTAAATGACGATATTCTCCATGTACTGGTATAAAGAATTTAGGCTTTACTAAAGCATGCATAAGCTTTAACTCTTCTTGGCAAGCATGACCAGATACATGAACCTTTTCTAATGATTCATAAATAACATTTGCACCTTTCTTAAATAATTGATTTATAACCTTTGAAACAAATTTTTCATTTCCTGGTATTGGTGATGCTGATAATATTACAGTATCTCCTTCAACTATATTTATTTTTCTATGCTCTGATGCTGCCATTCTAGCTAGTGCTGACATTGGTTCTCCTTGACTTCCTGTTGTTATTAAAACAACTTGTTCATTAGGATATTTAGATATTTGATCTATAGAAATTAATGTATCTTCCTCCATTTCTAAATATCCAAGTTCCATTGCAACTTGCACTATATTTTCCATACTTCTTCCTGAAACTGCAACTTTTCTTCCAAGTTTTTCAGAAGCCTGTATAATTTGTTGAATTCTATGAATATTTGATGCAAATGTAGCAACAATTATTCTTCCTTCTGCTTTTGCAAATAGTCTTGCAAAACTTTCTCCTACTATTCTTTCAGACATAGTATAGCCTGGTCTTTCAGCATTTGTTGAATCTGCAAGCATTACTAAAACACCTTTTTTACCAAGTTCAGCTAATCTTCCAAAATCAGTAAGTTCTCCATCTATTGGCGTATAATCAATTTTAAAATCACCTGTGTGTAATACTACTCCTAAAGGTGTATGAATAGCTATTGCTACTGAGTCTGCAATAGAATGATTAGTTTTAATAAATTCAACAGATACTGTGTTTAATTTTATTATATCTCTTGGCTTTACTTTAATTAGTTCTGTTGACCCCAATAATCCGTGTTCCTTTAGTTTTGTTTCAACAATACCAAGAGTTAATTTAGTACCATATACTGGAACATTTAGTTGTTTTAATACATAAGGTAATGCTCCTATATGGTCTTCATGTCCGTGAGTTAAAAATATACCCCTTATTTTCTCTTGATTCTTTAATAGATATGAAATGTCTGGTATAACCACATCTATTCCAAACATATCTTCATCTGGGAATCTTAGTCCGCAATCTATAACTACTATATCATCCTTGTATTCTATAGCAGTTATATTTTTACCAATCTCATTCAAGCCACCAAGAGGTATAATTTTAACCTTTGCTCTTTCTGCTTTCATAATATCCTCCTTATTAAGTTTTATATATAAATAAAGAATAATGGTATTTACCTTTTATTCATTACCTTCATTATTTTTTTCTTGACATTCACGACATATGCCATAAAATTTTAATACATGATCTACTATCTTAAATTCATACTCTTTTTCTATCTTCACTTCTATCTCTTCTAATAGATCATCTTTTACTTCAATAACTTTATTACAAACATTACAAATTAGATGATGATGTCTATGAACTTCATCACTATGAACAAGTTCATATCTACTACAGCCATCATTTAAATGTAATCTGCTTACCACTCCAATCTCTTCTAATAATAAAATTGTTCTATAAACGGTTGCAAGCCCTATTTCCGGGCAATCTTTTTTTACTTCATCATAGATTTCTTCTGCTGTTAAATGTTTTCCTTCATTAACAACAATAGTGTCTACAATTGCTCTTCTTTGAGGAGTAAGCTTATATCCTTTTTTCTTTAAATCTTCTTTAAGAATTGTATAATCTATAGTAACCTCTTTACTCATATAAAAAACACCTACTCTCTTTTATAAATTATAGTAAATTTATAAAATTTTATTCATCAAGTAACCCTTCTAATTCTTCACCTAATAATTCATAGGTTTCAGCTACTATGTTAAATTCTTCTTCATCATCTATTGTTTCATAAGTTACATCACCATTTTCATCAACAATACGTTTTAAGAAATAAGCTTCATCAATATCTATATCTGCTGGAGTAACAACAATATATTCTTGATTTAAATCTTCTATTTTGAAGAAATCTATAACCTCCATTTTTTCTTCATTTCCATCTTCATCAAACAATGTGATGTAATCTAATTCTTCCATCATAAACAAATCGCTCCTTTTATTAATTATTTTTTATTTCATGTTAAAAAGTCTATCTAAATAGCCCTGTAATATATATGTAGCTGCAACCTTATCAACGATTTTTTTTCTTTTTCCTCTTGAAAGGTCTGCTTCTAGCATAGCTCTATGAGCTGCAACTGTTGTTAGTCTTTCATCCCAGAACTCTATTTTCAATCCTATTTCTTCTTCAATTAACTTGGCAAATTCTTGTATTTTTTCTCCTGCAAAGCCAATACTATTATTCATATTCTTAGGTAATCCTATTACTAGTGTTTCCACTTCATATTCTTTACATACCTTTTTTAATTCTTCTATATCACTTTGTTTATTTTTTCTATGTATTGTTGTAAGACCCTGTGCTGTTAAGCCTAATGGATCTGATATTGCTAAACCTATAGTCTTTTGACCTATGTCTAAACCTAATATTCTCATATAGTACTCCTATAAATATTAAAAAGATGCCCTTAAACGGGCACCTTTTTACTTTATGTCTAAATAAGATTTTATTACTTCTTCGAGAATTTCATCTCTTTCAAGTTTTCTTACTAAAGCCCTTGCTCCGTTATAATTTGTGATGTAAGTAGGGTCTCCTGACATAAGATAACCTACAAGCTGATTAACAGGATTATAGCCCTTTTCTTTTAAAGACTTATAAACTTCTGTTAAAATTGTTTTTGTTAAAACTTCTCTATTTTTAGCTACATCAAACTGCATTGTGTATTCCATATTATCATTATCATTCATAATCAATGCTGCTTTCTAGCAGCTCACCCCCTTACCTAAATTGTTAAGGAAAATTTTCGTTTACTTCTTAATTTAAGTATACATTAATTTATAAGTTTTGTATACTACTTAACTAAATTTTCAATTATTTCATATGATTTTTCTACTGCTTCAGCTATTTTTTCTGGATTTTTACCACCGGCTTGAGCCATATCTGGTCTTCCACCTCCGCCTCCGCCAACAATAGAAGCAACCTCTTTTATAATTTTTCCACAATGAATTCCTTTTTGTAAAGAATCCTTAGTAGCCATTGCTACTAAATTAACTTTATCATTAGAAGCACTTGCAAGTACTACAACTCCACTTCCTATTTTATCTCTTATCTTGTCAGCTAAATCTCTTAAAGCATTTCCATCTACACCTTCAACAGCATAAGAAACAACTTTTATTCCTTTGATTTCTTTTATAGAATTTAAAATTTCATCTTCTGCTCCACTTGTAAGTTTGCTCTTAAGTTCTGAAATTTCTTTTTCCTTTTCTTTTAATTCTGCACCTTGGTGTGAAATCTTAGAAATAACATCTTTTTCATTACACTTTAATGCTTGACATACTTCTTTAAGAAGTTTTTGCTTTTCTTCTACATATTTTATTGCACTAAAGCCTGTTACTGCTTCTATTCTTCTTATACCAGCAGCTACTCCAGTTTCACTTAATATTTTAAATAATCCAATTTCTCCTGAATTCTTTACATGAGTTCCACCACATAATTCTTTAGAGAATTCACCAACACATACAACTCTTACCTTATCACCATACTTATCATCAAACAATGCCATAGCACCTGTTTTCTTAGCTTCTTCTAAAGTCATAAGTTTAGTTTCTACTCCATAAACATCCATTATCTTTTCATTAACTATATTTTCTACCTTTTCAATTTCTTCTGCAGTTAATGCTTGGAAATGGTTAAAGTCAAATCTTAATCTTTCATCATCTACATAAGAACCTGCTTGATGAGTGTGATCTCCTATTACCTCTTTTAAAGCTTCTTGAAGCATATGAGTTGCTGTATGGTTTTTGCAAATGTTATTTCTTCTTGCTACATTTACTTCTAAAGTAGCCTTTTCTCCTTCTTTAACAGTTCCTTCTAATATTTTAACATAGTGAATTACTTTTCCACCAACATTTTTCTTTGTATTAAATACTTCTGCCTTAAAGTTTTCAGAGTAGATTTCTCCTATATCTCCTACTTGACCACCCATTTCTGCATAAAAAGGTGTTTTATCTGTAACTATATATCCAGTTTCTCCTGCATTTAATTCTTTTCTAAATTCTTCATCTGTAGCTAAAACTAATATTGAAGCTTCCTCTTTTAATTTAGTATAACCAACAAATTCAGTATTTATTTCAGATTCTATTTTATTTATTGGAGTTTCTTCTGCACCCATGTAAGAATATACTCCTCTTGCATTTCTTGCAGTTACTCTTTGATTTTCCATATTTTCATCAAAAGATTTTCTATCTATAGTTAATCCTTTTTCTTCACATATTTCTTCTGTTAATTCATAAGGGAAACCATATGTATCATAAAGCTTAAATGCCTTATCTCCATCTAAAACTGTTTTCTTTTCTTTTTCTAATTCTTGAATATATCCTAAAAGAATTGAAAGGCCTTTATCTATAGTTTCATTAAAACTTTCTTCTTCTAAAGAAACCATCTTTTTAATGTATTCTTGCTTTTCTCTAAGTTCTGGATAAGCATCACCATAATTTTCAACTACAGAATCTACTATTTCAGATAAGAATAATCCCTTTATTCCCAAAAGCCTTCCATGTCTTGCAGCTCTTCTTAATAATCTTCTTAAAACATATCCTCTTCCTTCATTACTTGGACCTACTCCATCTGCTATAAGCATAGTAACACTTTTAACATGGTCAGTTATTATTCTTAAAGATACATCTTTAGCTGCATCTTCTCCATATTTAGTATTAGAAAGAGTGCATACTTTTCCTAATATATTTTTAACTGTATCTATTTCAAATATATTATTTACTCCTTGCATTATAGTTGCAATTCTTTCAAGACCCATACCTGTATCTATGTTAGTGCTTGCAAGCTTTTCATAGTTTCCATTTCCATCACCATCAAATTGAGTAAATACAAGATTCCAAAATTCAATTACTCTATCTTCATCTCCTGCTTTTACAAACTCTTCAACAGTTTTTACTGGTGGAAGATTATCTGCTCTATCAAAATGTATTTCTGTACAAGGACCACAAGGACCTGCACCATGTTCCCAGAAGTTATCTTCCTTTCCTAATCTAAATATTCTAGCTGGGTCTATATCGGTCTTTCTAGTCCATATATCATATGCTTCATCATCATCTAAATATATTGTTACATATAATTTATCTTTTGGCATTTCTAGAACTTCTGTAACAAACTCCCAAGCCCATGGAATAACTTCTTCTTTAAAGTAATCTCCAAAAGAAAAGTTTCCAAGCATTTCAAAGAAAGTACCATGTCTTGATGTCTTTCCTACATTTTCAATATCTCCAGTTCTTATACACTTTTGACAAGTTGTTATTCTTTTTCTTGGTGGTTCTTGAACCCCTGTAAAGTATGGTTTAAGTGGTGCCATACCTGCATTAATTAAAAGTAAACTTTTGTCATTATTTGGAACAAGAGAAAAGCTTTTTAATCTTAAATGATCTTTTCCTTCAAAGAATTTTAAGTACATTTCTCTTAGTTCATTTGTACCATATTTTTTCATTTTTTCCCTCCATGATTTCTTTATAATATAAAAAGCTCCCATCCCTAGAACAAGGGACGAAAGCTAACTCTTCCGCGGTACCACCCTAATTATGTATAAAAATACATCACTTAGTTTTTATATAGCTCCAAGGTAGCTTCGAAGTTTTTTCTAAAAAGTTTTCACCATCCACTTTCTCTCTAAATAGAAAAATAAAATCTACTAATCCTTATCATTGCTTAAATTTATTCATTTATTGTTGATTATATTTTAACTTTGAAATTATGTCAATATTTTTGATTATAATTTTTTTATTTATTTTATTATGAAAATAATGAATAGTTTACATCCTCATATATAACCTTTATTACAACAGCTATTGGAATAACTAAAATCATTCCTATAAATCCTCCAAGCTTTTCCCCTACAAGAAGAAGTATAACTATAACTAAAGGATGAATATTAGTGCTATCTCCTGTTATTTTAGGTGATAATATATTTCCTTCTATTTGTTGTATTATAAAAATTG
Source organism: Clostridium sp. (assembly GCA_022785265.1). GTDB lineage: Bacteria > Bacillota > Clostridia > Clostridiales > Clostridiaceae > Clostridium. The sequence goes on from JALFQD010000031.1 coordinate 8,574, forward strand.
CTATAGCTGACCATAGGCATTTTGAAAGTGAATCCATAAGTGCTATCAATAGTATAGGAATTGCTCCTAATATGGGACCAAAATATGGAATTATGTTAAAAATTCCATTTAATATTGATAAAACTATTGGAAGTTTTATACCTAATACTAAAAGAACTATTAATGTTATTATGCCAATTAAAAAAGATAAAAATATTTGACTTAATATATATTTAACTAATATTTTATCTATATCCTTTGCTATTTTTTTAGTTAACATTCTTTTTTTTACTGGAATAAGAAGATAAAGATTTTTTAATATATTTTTGCCATCTGATAAAAAGTAATATACTACAATTGGTATAAGAGCTAGAGATAAAATATTTTCACTATAAGATATAATATTATCTACTAAAGACTGTGACATAGAAATAAAAAAATGTGATATTTTTTCTTTTCCTTTTGAATATATAAAATATAAAAATGGTGACTGAAGAAATTTTGATTTTTCTTCAAAGCTTTCTATATAATTATATAAAACTTCAAGACCTTCTCCTAAGTTATTTAACTCCTTAAAAATAGTTGGAATTAAAATAACTAAAATTCCTATTATAAATAATACTATTCCTGTGATAATTATTAAGGTTGCTTTTTTTTCTTTTAAAGATTTTTTATTAATTAAATATTTTTTTATTGGATTTAAGATATAAGCAATTATAGCAGAAATAATTATTATTGATAAAATTTCTTTAAAAGGTTTAAAAAAAATATATAATAAAAATAAACATAATATAGAGGATATTATTAGTATTTTTATTTTATGCTTTCTTAAAAAATTCATAATTCATAGCCTTGTGAGTTATATTTTTAAATGTAATATTATTTGAGCTTAAATCTAAAATACAATCCTTTTTAAATTCTATATTATTTGAAAGTAATATTTCTTTTCCTTTAGATAATTTTTCTAATATTCCTGGAGAAGTTATTATACCTTTTATTTTGTAAGTTTTCATATCTATTATTATATCCTCTAAAGCTCCTTTTAAAACACCAAAATAATCTAAAATATCTGTATGTTTATATTCTGAAAATCTTATTCCATCTTTAGTTGATAAAACACCTATTATTTTTTCTTCACATACAAATTTTATATCCCTTACATCAAGAAAATCCTTTTTCTTAAACATAGCATAATTAGAAACCTTAAACCCTAATACTGATTTATTTTTTAAATCTAAAATAACATCCTTTATTATCCCTAATTTTTTTCCTTTAGAACTATAAACTTTTTTCATATAAAAACTCCTACTTGTATCCATGCTATACCTTCCTTATTCCATTCTATAAATATTCTCCCCCATATTCACTAAATTATTCATTCTGATAAGAGTTTTTCTTTATTCCCTGTACAAACACATATATCTGTTTTGTAATTTATCAAATATCATTCCAGCAATTAGAATAATAAAAAAACATCCAAATATCCTAAAAATATCCATAACAAGTTCTCCAAATGTCGCTGTAGAAAATATTTTGCATTGCATCCAATTGGTGAATAACATGAAAAAATGTATTCCTGTTATCATTGCTACAGATACACTAATAAAATCACTTATCATTTTTCTTCTCTCCTTTATCACAAGCATTTTTTCCATAAATAAAACCTCCTATAAAATGATATTCTTGTTTTTTTATTTCTTACAAGTATCATTCTATAAGAGGTTTCTTACACGAATACATGACATTTATTAAATTAATATTACAATGTAATCACAAAACCCTTTGTATATCCAACCACCCTATCATCAATATAAATGCTTCCTTTATGTAGTTCTACGATTCTCTTTGTAATAGCAAGTCCTAATCCACTTCCATCTTTTGTTACTCTAGATGTATCAGAACATTTGAAAGGTTCAAATATGGATTCTCTCACATTGCTTGGAATCTCCTCACCAGAGTCTGCTACAATTATCTTAATCTTTTTATTATTGTCTTTTTTTACTGCTATCAATACTTTTATTCCATCCTGATTGTGTTTTATAACATTTGAAATCATATTATTTATGACTCGGGAAAATTCTACTAGGTCAATTGCACTTTCTATTTTTTCATCTGGTATGTCAATATCTAAGTCAATATTATGTTCTTCCAACTCATGATATCGGTCTGCTATGATACCCCTAACAAATGCACAAATATCTGTCTTTACAAGTTTAAGTTCATATCCATCTGATTCCATTTTGGCATATTGAAACATTTTCAAAATCATGTCATTCATTTGATTAGATTTATCTGCAATCAGCTTATATACTTTGTCAGCTTCTGTTTCAGAAATGTTTCCATTCTCTAGAGCTCTTGCATAACCAAGAACAGATGCCATGGGGTTTTTTAAATCATGAGCAATATTTGCAAAAAGCATATTTCGTTCCTTTACCTGACGTTCTGATTCTTGCACAATCATTCGATTCACTTTTTCATAATAGATATATGATACTTTAACAAAAAGGAATACAACCAAAATGCCTCCAATAATTCTAAAAACATCTTGAGATATTCCTGTTTTCTCACTACATATACTACTGTAATTATATATAAACTGATACAAATACCATTCAGCAATAAGAAGGATTGCTGTAATAACTAAATAATAATATACTATCTTTTTTCTTAATTTATTCATATTCTTTTTTCCAATATATAATCTACCTAATCTCTAAACGATAACCTAGCCCTCTTATAGTTTTGATAC
>JALFQD010000034.1 GCA_022785265.1 Clostridium sp.
TAATAATGCTATAACCCTCTTCAATGTACCATCTCCCTTAACTGATATTTACATTAATTACTTTCTCTTATATTATCGTATGTTTTTCCGAAAAGTACAATGATTTTTTAACATTTTAAAATTTATACATTTTATAAATAAGTGTGAAGTATTACTTTGCTTTTTCCACTCTACCAAGCTCTAAGTAAACTCAAAGTAATACTTCACACTTTTTAACTAAAATTAATTATCTAAAACTTTTTTATTATATTTTTGATAATCCTAATTTTATATCCTCTATTATGTCTTCTATATTTTCAAGCCCTACTGATATTCTTATTAATCCTGGTGTTATTCCTGCTGCAACTAATTGTTCATCAGTAAGTTGTCTATGAGTTGAACTTGCTGGATGAAGAACACAGGTACGAATATCTGCCACATGAACAACATTTGATGCTAATTTTAAACTATCCATAAATTTAGCTGCAACTTCACGCCCTCCTTTTACAGAAAATGAAATTACTCCACTACATCCATTTGGTAAATATTTTTTTGCTAAATCTTGATACTTATTTCCTTCTAATGTTGGATAATTTACAAATTCTATTTTATCACTAGTATTTAAAAACTCAGCTACTTTTTCTGCATTTCTACAATGCTTTTCTATTCTTACTGGTAATGTTTCAAGTCCTAAATTTAAAAGAAAAGCATCTTGTGCTGATGGATATGCTCCTAAATCTCTCATTAATTGAACCCTTGCTTTTACTATGTAAGCTGACTTTCCAAATTGTTTTGTATATACTACTCCATGATAAGATTCATCTGGCTCTGTAAATTCAGGAAATTTTCCATTTGTCCAATCAAAGTTTCCACTATCAACAATAACACCACCTAATTGAACAGCATGTCCATCCATATACTTAGTTGTTGAATGAATTACTATATCTGCTCCATGCTCTATTGGCCTGCAAAGTACTGGAGTTGCAAAAGTATTATCAACTATAAGAGGTACATTATTTTTATGTGCTATCTTAGCGAATTTTTCTATATCAAATATGCTTATTGCTGGATTTGCTATAGTTTCTCCAAATACTACTTTTGTATTTTCTTTAAATGCCTTTTGTATTTCTTCTTCTGAAGCATCTGCATCCACAAAAGTACATTCAATTCCAAATTTCTTAAGAGTTACAGCAAAAAGATTTATTGTACCACCATATATAGTGGCTGCACTAACTATATGGTCTCCCGCTTTTAAAATATTCATTATACTTATAAGTGAAGCTGCTTGTCCTGATGTTGTACAAAGTGCCCCTACTCCACCTTCTAATGAAGCAATCTTCTCTTCTACAGCTCCAACAGTTGGATTTCCTATTCTAGAATAAAAATATCCATTAGAAGAAAGGTCAAATAATTTTCCTACTTCATCCGTTGAATTATATTTGTAAGTTGTGCTTTGATATATTGGTAATGCTCTAGGCTCACCATTTCCTGGATGATATCCTTCATGAAGACATTTAGTTTCTATTTTCATTTTTACCCTCCTATAAATTCATTTTTTGTTTAACAATACCATTATATGTACTAAATTCTTTATAATCAAGTTTTAACAACACTTTATACTCATTGTTTCAGTTATAATATAATCTGCTTTAATATCATGTTCTTCTGCTGGTACATTTTCTAAAAGTTGAAAATCATATATTAATGCTACTTTTATTATTCTTTTATCAATATCCTCTAAATATCTGTCATAATAACCACCACCATATCCTATTCTTCTTCCACTATGGTCAAAAGCTACTCCTGGAAGAATTATAAGTTCTAAATTATTTTTATAAAATTCCTCTTTATTATTATCTGGTTCTAAAATTCCATACTTATTCTCCTTTAAACCATCTAAAGAAGTAATTTCAACAGCTTCCATTTTCTTAGTTTTTATATCTATTCTAGGAATAAAGATATGCTTACCATCATTAATAAAATCTTGTATATAAGACATAGTATCTATCTCACTTCCAAAGCCTAGATATATAAAAATATTTTTACTATTTTTATAAAACTCTTTTTCTTTTAATGAAAAAATTATATTTTTATCCATAACTGCTTTTTCTTCTTTATGTATATTATCTCTTTTTTCAATCATAATTTTTCTTAACTCTTTTTTATTCATTTTTTTCACCCCATTAAAAACATATTTTATAATAAACATTATAACAAAATTTATCAAATATAAGTTAAAAAAATCTATTTGCCTTTACTTGTACATTTATTATATAATATGTATATTATTACTATATATTTATTAACTTTTAATTTTATGAGGTGATTTTTTTGTACGAACATTTTAAATCTGATAAACATATTTTTAATAATGATTTATCTTTTTTAATACAATTGAGAGATAAGCCAGGAATCATTCATATGACAAAAGAAAAGCATAAAGAAGAGCTATCAGAAGGAGTATCCCTAGAAACTAAAAAGAACGATTTGTTAATATGGAATGCTATGTATAGTAAAGAAATAGTAGCAAATGGTATTTCTACAAGATATCTTCATCCAATCTATAATAAATTTTATGATACAATCCCAACTTTAAATTCATTAGAAGCTCTTCAGAATTTAGAACTTAAAATGGTTGATACTTATATGAATCTTGTTATAAATGATGTTGAGGTTACTCAAAACCATGTTATAAACCGAATATTAAAGCATCTTCATTTAAATATAGAAAGCCATATATCCCTAAAACAACTTGCTTCAGAAGTTAATCTTTCACCTGGATATATATCAGACTGTTTTAAAAAAGAAATGGGAATGACCATTATGAATTATGCTAAAAAGATACGAATAGATAGAGCAAAGGTTCTGCTTTTAACAACAAACCAAAGTATTTTAGATATAGGACTTACTTTAGGATTTCATGACCAAAGCCATTTTTATAAAACATTTAAGAAATTTACTGGAGTATCCCCTTCAGAATATAGAAATACACATTACAAATAAAAAGTAGTGTTAATTATTATTTTTCTTTTCCTTAGACAAGCTATAAGTCAATTCAAAATAATAATTAACACTTTTTATCTACAATTTTTATTTTTTATCAGATTTTATTGATATTATTATTGTTGTTATTAGTCCGCCATATAATACTATGGCTCCTAATGATAAAACTGCTATTGCTGATGCTGTCATATTAAAGATCCTCCATTTCATATCCTTCTATTTTCTTATTTTTCCAAGGCTTTTTACTTATTAAAAATGCTAATATAAGTCCTAGTCCTACAATAGACCAACCATAAACTATTG
>JALFQD010000061.1 GCA_022785265.1 Clostridium sp.
GTAAGGATAAAGAATAATGAATTATGTATATATGATAAGGTGTAAAGATGGAAGTCTTTATACTGGGTGGACTAATAATTTAGAGAAGAGATTTAGAAATCATTGTAAGGGAAAGGGGGCAAAGTATACTCGTGGAAGGGGTCCTTTAGAGCTTGTTTATTATGAGGTTTTTGAGGATAAGGGGGAAGCTATGAGAAGAGAATATGAAATAAAGAAATTAAAAAAATCTGAAAAAGAAAAGCTTATAGAAAAATAAGTGACAAAAAATTAATTAATTTCATAAGTAAATAATATGGACAATTATAATTAATATGATAGAATAATTGAATAAAGGTATAAAATATAAATATAAGGAGAGTGTTTAATTAAGAAAGTTTAACTATAAAAAGAAACAATAAATAAAGCGCCAGAACTAAAGTTTTTTAGTTGACGAGGATGGGAAGTATCGAATTTTCGGCGGATGTCCCACGGTATCACACTACCGTAAACAGCTGATAAAACTGAGAAGTGATTTTCAGCACAAATTCAGCTTGGTGTAAAACCTTCATATTAATTTTTAAGTAATTCTAGGACTATTATGCCTTTTGTTAAAGTTATAACAATTTATAATTAACTTTTGCTAGAATAGAAATTTTAAATGAAGAGAAATTATATATAAAAGGAAGGTTAAAATATGTGTGGAATAGTTGGTTATGTAGGTAAGAATAATGCCAAGGATTTTTTAGTAGAAGGTTTATCAAAATTAGAGTATAGAGGATATGATTCAGCAGGAATAGCCGTTATTAAAAATAAAAAGGTAACTGTTGTTAAACGTAAAGGTCGTCTTGCAAATTTAGAAAAAGACTTATCAGTTATAGATGCAGATGGAAATGTAGGAATAGGTCATACAAGATGGGCCACTCATGGAGAACCTTCAGATGTAAATTCACATCCACATCAAAGCTCTAAAGGAGACATTACTGTTGTTCATAATGGAATAATAGAAAATTATTTAGAACTTAGAGAATGGCTTAAAGGAGAAGGATATAAGTTTTTATCAGAAACAGATACAGAAGTTGTTCCAAATTTAATAGATTATTACTATGATGGAGATTTATTTGAAGCAGTAGTTAAAGCAACTAAAAAAATAGAAGGAAGCTATGCATTAGGAGTGGTATGTGGAAGTGAGCCTGACAAATTAATTGCTGTAAGAAAAGATAGTCCATTAATAGTTGGTCTTGGAGAGAATGAATACTTTATAGCATCAGATATTCCAGCAGTTATAAACAAAACAAGAAATGTATATCTTTTAGAAGATAAGGAATTTGTTAAGATTACAAGTAATGGAGTAGAAATACTTGATGCTAAAGGTAATAAAATTGATAAAGAAATATACAAAGTAACATGGAACCAAGATGCAGCTGAAAAAGGTGGATTTGATTCATTTATGATGAAAGAAATTCATGAACAACCAAAGGCTATAAAAGAAACTATGCTATCTAAGATATCAATGGACCATGGAATAGTTTTTGATGATTTTAAATTAACAAAGGAAGAATTAGAGGCAATAGATAGAATTTATATAGTTGCTTGTGGAACAGCTTATCATGCAGGATTAATGGGAAAGGTTGTTATAGAAAAGCATGCTAAAATTCCAGTAGAAGTTGACATAGCATCAGAATTTAGATATAGAGACCCATTAATAACAAACAAGTCATTAATAATATCTGTAAGCCAATCAGGAGAAACAGCTGATACTTTAGCAGTTCTTAGAGCAGCAAAAAAAGTTGGAGCAAGAACTTTAGCTGTAACTAATGTTGTAGGAAGTACAATTTCAAGAGAAGCTGACAATGTAATTTATACAATGGCAGGTCCAGAAATTGCAGTAGCTTCAACAAAAGCATATACAACTCAAGTTGTAATAATGTATGCAATAGGATTATATTTTGGAGAATTAAGAGGAACATTAGATAAAAACATTGAAGATTTAATAAAAGAGGGATTATTACAAATTCCAGATAAAATAGAAGAGTTATTAACAAATAAAGAACAAATTAGAGAAGTAGCTAAACTTTTAAAAGATGAAGATGATGTATTTTTCTTAGGAAGAGGAATAGATTATGCTTTAGCTTTAGAAGGTTCATTAAAGCTAAAAGAAATATCATATATTCATTCAGAAGCATATGCAGGTGGAGAACTTAAACATGGAACAATAGCACTAATAGAGCCAGGAACAAAGGTTATAGCACTACTTACTCAAGAAAAGTTAAGAGAAAAAATGGTAAGCAATGTTGTTGAAGTGAAAGCTAGAGGTGCATATGTTATAGGACTTGCATATGAAGGAGATAAACTTGATTCTTCAGTATTTGATAAAGTTATAACAATACCAAGAGTATCAAATAGAGTGGCTACAATTCTAGCAGCAGTTGCATTACAACTACTTGCATATTACACAGCTAAAGAAAAAGGATGCGATATAGATAAACCTAGAAATTTAGCCAAAAGCGTTACAGTAGAGTAAAAATTTTACAATAAAGTTTGAACTGTAGTTTTACAATAAAGTTTGATTTTTTACAATAAAGATTGAATGAAATATAGAGGGCTAGACATTTTTTAAGATGAAATGTTTAGCCTTTTCTTATATAAATAAAACAGAAAATAATATAACTACAAACTATAGCAAGGAAGTAAATGATTATGAAGTTTAATTATGAACACGATGAACCAGATGGGTTAGTATTAATTGATGCATACTATTTTAATGAATTTAATAGTGATATCCTCCATTCATTTGATATTTTTCTAGATTCAAAAGGAAGAACAGAATTAATACATGATTTTCCAAATGAAGAGTGGGAAGTCGTTAGAGCAAGAGAATCAGCTGTTTTAAAGGAATTTTGTAATTCAGGAAAAATGATAGTTTTTCTTTTAAATGAGAATATAGAAAATTGTGAAATTGATTTCAAAGATGGTAAGTGCGATGCTGATATGTTTCTTAATATTCCATCAGGAAAATTGGTTTTAGTTAATGCAGGCGAATTGATTCAATGCATGGCATACCCTGAATTGGAAATGGAAAAGATTTTAGAATTAGATGTAGAGAAAGGAACATATGCAGTAACAAATGATGGTATTAAAAAAATTAATTGTTGCAAAATCGTTCCTAATAAATTAATATTTAACAATGTAGTGGAGATGAAATAAAAAAATATATTCAAAATGAAATCTTAAAATTTAAAGTAGACATTTTAGAAAAAAAGATGGATTAAATAATTGGTTTAATTAGATTGCTCATCTCGTATTATAATAAAATTTTGTTTTAAACCAGCATAGAGAGGTGTAATTTTGATTGAAGAATTAAATAAGTTAACATTGACTGCAAGACTTTGCTATGTATTTATGTGTATTGAAAAATATCTTATAACAATATACCCAGATAAGAATTGGTCACCCGTTGCAAAAAGAATGTGGTCATGGACCAATTTTTATTGGAACGAAGGTTGGGATAATTATTCTGTAGTGGTTCCTGAATTTATACTAGAATTTGATAGTTATGAAGAAACTAATAATAGAGGATTTGATGGTAAATTATCAATAGATGATTATTTAACATTTTCTAAATTGTATAAGGAAATTACAGATGGAAAGGGAACATCTGAATTTGATAAGATGCTAATTGCACCAATAGATTATGCAAATTTATGTGAAGGTGCAGCAGATAGTTGGGCAATGGAACAGACTACTGAAATTTTGAAAGAGATTATATCTATTTTGAATAAAAATAATATAGATTTACCTAATATTGATGGAATTAATGATATGACTTTGAATACAAAAAGAATTGGGTCTGATTTTGTTGATAAAAGTTATTTATCAATCATATTAAAGTGATTTCATATGAATACATATAGTTTATAGCAAATAAGAGCCAAGTTCTCTCGCTACGTCTCTAAGGCTCCATAAAATTTCTAGTGGTAAGCTAATAGCAATAATCTTTTTCAATTCTAAAAATTCTCAATGCAAGTCATGTTTAATAAGCATGGCTTTTTTTATGTTTATAGTATATAACTACTACAAAAATTGTTTTAGTGTGTGTAAATTTTGATCAAACTTTGTTTAAAACTAACAGTATTGGGTGTAAATATGATAAAATAAGAAAAATATAAAAGCATAATTTAAGGAGGACATTATGAATATCCGCAAGATGAAATGTGAAGATTACACAAATGTTTATAATTTATGGATGGCATGTGCAGGTATGGGTCTAAACAATTTAGATGATTCACAAGAAGGAATTACAAAATTTTTACAAAGAAACCCTGATACTTGTTTTGTTGCAACAGAAACAGATATAATAGTTGGTGTTATATTGGTGGGGTCTGATGGACGTAGAGGATATATTTATCATACAGCAGTACATCCAAATTATCGTAAGCAGGGGATTGCTAAAAAGTTGGTTAAAAAGTCTTTAGAGGCTTTAGAAGAAATAGGTATTAACAAAGTAGCATTAGTTGTATTTAAACATAATGAAAATGGAAATAAATTTTGGAAAAAACTTGGTTTTACAGAGCGAAAAGATTTAGTATATAGAAATAAAGCAATTATTGAAATGGTACGAATTGACACATAAATTCTAGCAGAAAAATTTTTGTTAACAGAATCTCGTTATAATGTAAGACTTAAACAATTAAGTGGAGAACGTTGGAGAGCATCAGCTGTTTTAGGTTATGTTAAAGAAAAAAAGATTTTTTATACACCTTATGAAACAAGTGATTTTTATTATCAGATGTTGCAAAGAGGTCTTCTTAAGGTATTAAGAAATCTGACAGAGGATGGGGCTATGGTGTTGTTAGCTGCTGGATCAGATGTGGTTCTTAAACATATAGTTGATGAATGTATTTATTTAAATAGGGAGTATGACTTTGAAAATCTGAAAAAAAGATATTTAGAAATGTTTGGTGAAGATAATTGGATTAAAGAATAAAATGTGAGGATGGATATTATGTTAATAGCAATAGTTGAAATAATATTTTTAAAGATAAATAAAGGTTCTTATAATAATGGTTTAGAGGGGAGAAATACTTTAAGACCTGCATTTAACTTTGGAATAAAAAGTAGAAGGAAGAAGTATTATGGATGAATTATATAAACAAGAAGTATTAGAATTAACAGAATTACTTAAGAATGATGAGGAATGAGAAGATTTAAGAAATATATTAACTCAAAAAGGATTTAATTTAAGTAATATTGTATTAGCTTCGTTTGTAGAAGATGACAAAGGAAATGAGTATGGAATAATAGTAACTAAAGATATACAGATTAGTGAATACTCAAGATTAACTCAAAATGAAAAAAATAATATAGATAGCTTTAAATTAAAAGATATTACAAATGAAAAGGATAAAATAAATAAATATCCTCAAATTCTTGTAGCTATTGATATGATAAAGAATAAAGAGATATTATAGTTAATACATATTTAATAGTAAGCGAGAGAAAAAATCTACACTTATATATACTATAAAAGTTGTTTTAGTATGTGTAGATGTAAATTTTGATTAAACTTCATTATTTTAACATTAATTTTATTTTTTATAAGTATTGTATTTTTTGAAATTTTATTATAAACTAAAAAAAAATATACTTTCACATAAGAAAAATATTATGTATCAAAAGAAAAATTCAAAAAAGAGTTATCTTTATGAAAGCAACATTGATTTATATTGGGGGAGAGTATAAAATGAAGAAAATTATTATATCACTATTACTGCTAACAATGGGTTTTGGAGCACTTGGAACAGGTTGTTCTAGTAGCAAAAATGATGAAAGTTCATCAAGTAGTGTATCATCAACTTCTAGTGAGAGTAGTGACAATTCATCAAGTGAAAATTTAAGCAGTAATGAAGAACTTGATAGTGATTTTATTTGGGAAGAAGGTAAGTATATTACTGATCTTTCTGAAGAAGGTAAAAAGAAAAAGGATATTGTTATTCCAGAAAATTGTCAAAATATTTTAATTTCAACTATAGGTTCTGCTTCAGGTACAGGTTTTAATAATAATGACAATATTGAAAGTATTTCTTTTGAATCAGAATATGTAACATACTTGCCAGATTTCTTTTTGCAACTTGACACCAACTTAAAAAGTGTAGAAATACCAAAAAAATTAAATATTATTCCCAATAACTTTATTGCATGTTGTTCATTAGTTACAAGTATTGATATTCCAAGTACAGTAACAAAAATTGGTCATCATGCATTTGCTGAAACAGGAATTGAAGAAATGAAAATACCAGAAGGCGTTACAACTGTTGATGAATTAGTATTTAGGTTCACACCAATTAAGAAATTATATCTACCGGAATCATTAAATGAAATAAATAGTAGGTTCTTAACTGATATAGATAATTTAGATGAAAATGGTAAAACTCTTTACAACTTAGAAGTATATGTAAAGGAAGGTTCTTATGCAGACCAGCATTTTTCTGATTATGCAAATTCAACAACTGTAAAGAAATATTACTAAAAAATATTAAAGAAGGGGACTGTCGCACAAAGAAATTTTTTAACAATATATAGTAAATAGTTGCTTAGCAAAGTACTATATATTGTATTAATATTTCTTAATGCAACAACCCCTTTTTTTAATTTATTTGGTTATATTGGCACTTTATATAAATATTATATTGATGGAAATTTAAGCAAGATAATTTATCCAAATAATACAACATTATATATGATAAATTAAGAAATATATTATCATCAACAGATAGAAATAAGAATACCACTTATTATAAATATGATAGAATGAGTAGATTAACCTAACATCTATTTCGTTTTCCTTTTAACAAGACAATTATTTTCAGAATTTTTTTGAAATTAAATTCTTGATTGATATTAATATTTATGATAAAATGTTAATGTTTGTATGAATTCGGAAAATGATTTTTCAAAAAAATAGCAGTTAAGAAGGGTAAGGTTATGAATTGTAAAAAAGTAAGTATAATTATTCCATGTTATAATTGTGAAGAGTGGTTAGAAAGAAGTTTAAACTCATTAATTAATCAAACTTGTGATGATTTTGAAGTTATATTTATAGATGATGGTTCTAAAGATAATAGTTCAGAAACTGCAGAAAAAATTTTATCCAAAAGTAATATACAACATAAGATAATAAAAAAGAAAAATGAAGGAGTAAGCGTTGCAAGAAATATTGGAATAGAAAATTCTAATGGAGAAATTCTTTATTTTTTAGATTCTGATGATTATGTTGAGGATACTCTTTGTGAAACAATAATAGATACAATAAATAAAAATAATGTTGATATTATGTTCTTTAAATATAAAAGTAATAAAAAATTTGCAAATTATGATAAATATAATGTGGTTATGGATTCAAAAATAATGTTAATAGACCTCTTACATGAAAAATTTATGTATCATATTTGTGCATTTGCTACAAAGAAATCTGTTATTATAAATAATGATATTAAGTTTACAGAAGGAGCAAGATATGGTGAAGACCATGAATTTATGATTAAAGCTTTATGCAATTCAAATACAGGTATTGTTTTAGATAAAGTACTATTTAATTATTGTGAAAGAGACGATTCAGCAGTACAAAAGTTTACTTTAGCTAGAATGGATTCTTTAGAAGCAGCTTTAAGAACTAAAAATTATATGGAAAAATATTATAATGATGATAAGATGAATAAAGAAATAGGTATATATGTTGCTTCAAAACTTATATATAACATTGGTGAAGTTATTAAATTTAAGAAAGCTAATAAAATAGATGTTGATGTTGAAAAAAAGATACTTTGTGTTATTAAGGATAATAGAAAATACTTAAAATATTATTTTAGGTGTCATAAAAGGATTGGAATATTAAGAAATTGTTTGATGATATATATATCACCAAGTTTTTTTGTAAATTATAAGGTAAAAATAAATAAATAAACACAATAAAAGATTACAATTTAGAAAAATACTAGAGAGGATTATTAGATGAAAATAGGAATAATGACTATAACAAACTATAAGTCAAATTATGATAACAGATTGCAGAATTATGCAGTTCAGAGGGTTTTAGAATCTATTGGTTGTTAGGTTGAAACAATAAATAACATAAATAAAAGAGTTATTACAAAACCATATAAGGTTTTTGTTAAAAATATAATTTCAAGTATTTATTATAATAATATAAATAAATTTGAAAAAGATAAATTTAATACAATTTTAAGAGTAAAAAGATTTAATGATTTTGATAAAAAATATATAAAAAAAGCAAATACTTTATAATAGAAACTAATATTCCAGAAGATTTAACAGATGCTTATGATTATTTTATATGTGGAAGTGATCAAATTTGGAATCCATATTTTAATTTTAATTCTAAATTTGATTTTTTAACTTTTGCTAAAAAGGTCAAATTATATAATACTCAGCTAGTTTTGGAATAAGTAAAATTCCAGAAGAGAGAGAAGCTGATTATAAAGAGTGGATTAGTGGAGTAGATTATATTTACGTTAGAGAAGAAACAGGAGCCAACATTGTAAAAAACTAACAAATAGAGAAGCAACTGTTTTAGTAGATCCAACATTGATGCTTACAAGTGAAGAATGGCGTTCTATAGCTAAAAAACCTAAATTAAATTTAGAGCAAAAATATCTTCTTACCTATTTTTTAGGACCTATT
>JALFQD010000216.1 GCA_022785265.1 Clostridium sp.
TAGCAAAAGAAGTTAAAAAAATAACAGATAAATATAATGTGCCACTAATAATAAATGATAGAATAGATATTGCACTAGCTATAGATGCTTCAGGAGTACATTTAGGACAAAGTGATATTCCTTGTAGCATAGCAAGAAAAATACTTCCACAAGGAAAAATAATAGGAGTATCAGCTCATAATCTAAATGAAGCAGAGAAAGCTTTAAAAGATGGAGCAGATTATTTAGGGTGTGGTGCTGTATTTAATACTTCTACAAAAAAAGATGTAACTACACTTTCTTATGAGGGATTAAAAGAGATAACAGATAATATAAATATTCCAATAGTCGCAATAGGTGGAATAAATGAAAATAATATAATCACTTTAAAAGGTTCAGGAATAAATGGAGTAGCAGTAGTATCCTCAATAATTGGAAAAGAAAATGTTAAAGGTGCTTCTGAAAAATTAAAAGAACTTGTTAAAAAATTATAAAATAAAAATATAATGTTTAAAACTAAAAAATATAGTCAATACTTTAAATAATATTAATTATAAGGATTAGTACTATGAAGTTTTTTATTTTATTTTTAAGAATTTTTTTCTTTTTTACAGTTCCAGAAAAAGTAGTAGAAATTAAAAATATTAAAGAATACTTAGAAAAAAAAGTATTAGAAGAAGAATATAGAGAAAACATAGAAAATTACCTAGAAAATCTTAATATATCAAAACAAGATATAAATAACATTACAGAAGAAGCAAAAGAAGTAATGGGAAGTATTCAGGATAAAAATAGTATTTCAGACTTTAGCTTTAGTGAAATATGGGGACTTTATAAAAAAACTAAAAGTGTAGCTAAAGATTTAAATTTAGATTTTGGCTTTAGCATAGCTAATAAAAGCTTTACTTTAAAAGATAAAAAAAATAATAATGTACTTATAGAAGGAAGTATAAGTGATTTAGAAAATTACTATGATAAATATGTTGCAATATTAAAAGATAAAACTTTAGAAAATAATAAATCTAAAGAAAGCAATTTAGAAACTAATATATCAAAACAAGATAATAATGAGAAAGAAATTATCACTAAAATAGAAGATGAAAATGAAACACCCCCTAAAGCATTAGAAGAAAATAAAAATTCTTACAATAATATTTCTGAAAAAAAGGTAGAGTTTAATAAAAATAATGTTTTAGAAAATAAAGATGAAAATATTTCAACTGCTTCAAAGAAAACAATATCATCTAAAATTCCATTAATAATAGCAGGAATATTTACAATAGGAGCATTAGGAGTTTTAAAAGTATTAAAAAAAGTTTAATTTTTGACAACATTTACAAATAGTTAATATTATATGATATAATTAAGTAGTACACAAAGGGGGAGAAAAATGAATAAAGTAACAGAAATAATAAATAATATAGAAAAAATAATGGTTGGAAAGAGAAAGGTAGTAGAAAAAATAGTTATAGCACTTTTAACAAATGGTCATGTTTTAATAGAAGATGTTCCAGGAGTTGGAAAAACTCAATGTGTAAGTGCTTTAGCAAGGTCAGTTGATGGAAGTTTTAAAAGAATACAATTTACTCCAGATGTAATGGCTTCTGATATAACAGGATTTACTATGTATAATCCAACAACAGGAGTATTTGAATACAAAGAAGGAAGTGCAAATTGTAATTTCCTTTTGGCAGATGAAATTAATAGAGCATCTTCAAAAACACAATCAAGCTTACTTGAAGTAATGGAAGAAAGACAGACAACTGTGGATGGAATAACCCATAAAGTTCCAGAGCCTTTTATGGTTCTTGCAACTCAAAACCCCATAGAAAGTAAAGGAACAAATAAGCTTCCAGAAGCTCAAATGGATAGATTTTTATTTAAGCTTTCAATAGGATATCCAAGTCGTGAAGGAGAAAGAGAAATTTTAAATAGATTTGCAGGAGAGAATCCTTTAAAAAGTCTTAAACCAGTAGCTACAACAGGAGAAATTATAAGGCTTCAAAATCAAGTTGAAGAAGTAAAGGTAAGTGAAGAAATTAAAGATTTAATAATAGCAATAGTATCATACACAAGAAGTAATGTTAATTTAGATTTAGGAGTAAGTCCTAGAGGAAGTATTGCATTATTAAAGGTATCAAAGGCTTCAGCTTTTATAAAGAGCAGAGATTATGTTCTTCCAGAGGATGTAGCAGATATTGCTTTAGATGTATTAAGTCATAGGG
>JALFQD010000248.1 GCA_022785265.1 Clostridium sp.
GTGCTTATTATATCTTCCATATTGTCTCCCCCTATTTACCAGAACTTGTTCCACCGCCAGATGAAGTTCTTGAATTTACACTACTTTGCCTTACACTATTTGAATATGTTTTATATTTATTGTTTGAATTTGTATCTATATATCCATCGTCATAGTTATCGTAACCGCTTGTATATTTTTTATATCTACTACTATCACTAGAATATCCTATAGTATAGTAATGTCTTCTAAAATATCTTGCTGTTGTATTTGTAGAACGATAAGGCTCATTTGTACTTGAATATACATAACTTCTTTGACTTATTTGTGCTAAGGTTTGATTTTCTGTATCAGTATATACAAGACAATACTCATATTTTGTCATAATTCCAACTGTTCCATCTTCAGCATTTTCTTGAATATCTTCAACATCTCCATTTACACAATCTATTACACTTTTTGCTGCCTCTTCTACTGAAAGTGCTGTTGAGTAAACATCAGCTTTTTCATTATTATTTAAATCTGATGTTATTGAAGTTGTATAAGTAAATAATCCACTTGATGATAGATAATCTGCTATTTTATCCTTATTAATAAATATTTTAGGCACTAAAAAACCAACAACTGGGAAAAGCATAAGTATTAATATAAATGCTAAAAATCTTTTAAAAACTCCATTAGACTCTTTGTTATTAAAATTGTTTTTGTTTCCATAGCTTGCATTATTATTTGCTGATGCAACCTTTGTAATTTCATTTTCATCTAAATAATACCCAGTTGAGTATTCTGTTTCATCTTCCCACTCTTCTATTGAAATAATATTCTCTTCTGAAATATCCTCAAATTCTCTATACCTTACCCAATCTCCATTTTCAACATCAACATTCCCTGCAAAAGAAATAACATTTGCTTTTCCAAAATCAGCTTCTTTAAATCCTTTAGATAATATTTCACTTTCACTAAAACCTTTTTTTGAACCTGCTTGAGTATAAATAGCATATTCTTCATAATCATTGTCAACGCTAAGCCATTTAACTTTTCTTGAACTTAATTGTCTTATCTTATATTCTGTCCACTTAAGATTATCAGCTTCATTTATAAAAACTATTAATCCTTCAACTATATAATCACTACCATCAGCTTTTATAGTATCTCCTACATTAAAATATAAATTCCCCATAACATCCCCCCTTAAAAACAGGGCTGTCCTTAATATATATTAAAATTATATTTAGACATCCCTTTAAGATTTATTCTTCTCTATAATCATCTACATCTATAATTACAGAATT
Source organism: Clostridium sp. (assembly GCA_022785265.1). Taxonomy (GTDB): domain Bacteria; phylum Bacillota; class Clostridia; order Clostridiales; family Clostridiaceae; genus Clostridium. Next base: position 1,272 of record JALFQD010000248.1, read on the forward strand.
ATCACTTAAACCTTCTATCTTTTTTATCTTTGGCAATGTTAACAAAAGTAAATTATCATCAAAAGAAGCCTTCATTTTTGTTACATCCACTTCTTCTATATAAAAGTTTTTTACCCAATCTCCAGCACCTTTTATAACTGTAACAATGGTATTACTTTCATTAGAATATACCTTTTTTCTTCTTATCGTAAGTATAGCCTTGTTTTTCTCAAAATCAATACTTATATCTTTAGGACTAAGACCTGGAAGATAACCTTTTATTAAGTAATAATCTCCAAAATCCTTAAGCTCTATATCATAATCATCTTCCTTAAGAATTTCTTCTGTTAAATTATTTACAATATCACTTGATAATAATTGGTCAACCATATTTCCTAAGAAATTATCACTAAATAAGCTATCAAAAAAATTTCCATTGTTTCTATTATTATTGCTAAAAGGAAACATAATATACACCCTTTAAATAAAATTTTATAGTATATATGTATTATTTTCTTTTATTTTTGATACTAAACAATATTAATAGCCTATCTCTTTATTTAAAAATATAACATGAATTCTATCTTTTCTTCCTTGCTTTCTTATTAAAGTATATTCATTGCATATTCTTTCTTTGCTATCGCAGTCCATACAAATACCTGTCTTTGCACAAGGAGTTTGTCTATTTAATCTTTTTGCATTTATAGGTGCACTTGTTTTTCTATTTCTATTTATAGCCTCTTCAACATCTTCTACAATTTTATTTACTCCACATATTACAATAACCTTTTCTGGTCCATATAACATAGCTGCAACACGATTTCCATTTCCATCAACATTATATAATTCTCCATCTTCAGTTACAGCGTTGCTACTTGTAAAATATGCATCTGAAAAAAATGCACTTTTATAAATATTAACTATTTCCTCTCCAGTTAATCCTTCTTTATTTCTATCTAAAAATTCATATCTTCCACTTCTTAAATGCTCCATTACTCCAGTCTCAAATAAGCTCATAGAACCACCACAAGTTACTTTAGAACCTTCTGGTACTAATTCTTCTATCTTTGATATTAATTCCTTCTCATCCTTTACAAGATAACCATTCATATTATTAGATTCTAAAGCTTTTATAGTTCTTAATATCTTTTGTTCATTTACCCATTCTACATTCTTATCCATATTTTCACCCCATTTTTCTAATATCTAAAAGAACTCACTTTAAAGGTGAGTTCTAATTTAAATAATATTATTTATTTTTTCCACAGCACTTTTTATATTTCTTACCACTTCCACAAGGACAAGGGTCATTTCTTCCTATCTTGTTTTCATTTCTAACTATCTTAGATTCTCTATATTGTTTCTTAATAGTTTCTCTCTTTTCTTCTGAGAATATACCATCCCATTGTGGTAAATTATATAAATAATCAGCTTTTGCATCAAGCATATTAAAATATAATTTTTCTAAATTAATATCAAATACTAATTCTGAATCTTCTTGTAAAGTTTCTAATTCATAAGGATTATTTAAACTATCATTTATTCCATCGATAAATCCCATAATAAATTCAACAGTTGTTCCTTGTTCTTCTGCTAATTGCTTTATTGTAGTCTTCTTGATTTCCTTATGTTTTGCTAATAATTCTTTATATATGTTTGTTTCTATTTTAGAATATTCTCTCCAAAATGCTGCTTCGCCTTTTGTCTTGACATAGTCTACTACCATGTCTGTCCAATTATCATATAAACTCATTTTTCTCTCCTCTTTCTCTTATAGTTATTCACCTATTCATACAAAGTATAACAATTTGTTAACGATTTTTCAATAAAATTATTTACTTAAATTTACTTTTACTTAAAATTCTATATATCCACTTGGATTATCTCTTTTGGCCATAGAAAGCATTATATCCTTGCCTTGCACAATTCCTTTTTCCTCTATTGCACTTAATGCTGTTTGAAATGCTAAATCTGGATTATTATTTGTTTTGCTTAAATGACCTAACATTATCCTTTTTCCTGTTCCACATTTAACAATGTTAGTAATAGCCTTTCCACAATCTTCATTTGAAAGATGACCTATTTCACTTAAAATTCTACACTTTAAAGGATATGGATATGGACCATACTTAAGCATATTTACATCGTGGTTACTTTCTAATAAAATAACATCTGATTCTTTTATATTATCATAAATTTCCCTTGTAAATACGCCAAAATCAGTAGCTACACTAACTTTTTTATTCTTATTTGTGATAGTATAGCCAACTGGTGCTATGGCATCATGTGGAGTGACAAAAGATTTAACATCTAAATCTCCAATATGTACCACACTTCTTCTATCCATAATTTTTATATTATGTTCTTTAATTTTTCCTAAAGAAGATTCCATAGCACTCCAAGTTTTATCATTTGCATAAATTGGTATATCATACTTACGTGATAATATCCCAACTCCTTTTATATGGTCACTATGTTCATGAGTAACAAATATTCCATCTATGCTTGAAGGGTTCTTATCTATGGACTTTAGTGCTTCATCTATCTTCTTCCCAGGAAGACCTGCATCTATAAGTATGTTGGTTTTTCCTGATGATACAAATATACTGTTTCCACTACTTCCACTATACAATGAGCAAAATATCATTTACTCACCTCCACATTCATCCTCTACACTAATTCTAAATATATCTGCACCAAGCTTTCTAAATTTACTTTCTATATGAGGATATCCTCTATCAATGTGTTGTATATTGGTTATTTCCGTTCTTCCTTCTGCTACAAGTCCTGCTATAACCACAGCTGCTCCAGCTCTTAAATCTGTAGCTTTTACAGATGCTCCTGTTAATTTTTTCACACCATCTATTATAGCAACTCTTCCTTCTACTTTAATGTTTGCTCCCATTTTCTTAAGTTCATCTATATGTTTATGTCTATTTTCCCAAATAGCTTCATTTATCAAGCTTCTTCCTTCAACTACACTTAATAATGCTGACATTGGTTGTTGAATATCTGTTGGGAAACCTGGGTAAGGAGCTGTTTTTATATTTACTGGTCTTAACTTTTTATCAACTGTAACTCTTACACTATCATCACCCTCATCAACAATAGCTCCCATTTCCTTTAACTTTGCTGTTATTGATTCTAAATGCTTAGGAATTACATTATTTATTACTACATCTCCTCTTGTAGCTGCTGCTGCTATCATAAATGTACCAGCTTCTATTTGGTCAGGTATTACACTATAATTACATCCCTTAAGCTCTTTAACTCCATTTATTTTTATAACATCTGTTCCTGCACCCTTTATATCTGCACCCATAGTATTTAAAAAGTTTGCCAAGTCAACTATATGTGGTTCTTTTGCTACGTTTTCTAATACTGTAAGTCCTTCAGCAAGTGTTGCAGCAATCATGATATTCATAGTTGCGCCAACTGAAACCACATCAAAAAATATATTTGTTCCAACTAATTTATCTGCTTTTACATTAACAGCACCATGTTCTATAGTAACCTCTGCTCCTAAGGCCTCAAATCCCTTTATATGTTGGTCTATTGGTCTAACCCCTATTGGACAGCCTCCTGGTAATTCAACCCTAGCCTTTTTAAATCTAGCAAGTAATGCTCCTATAAAATAATATGATGCTCTCATTCTTCTAACATCCTCTGTACAAGCATCAAAATTATTTACATCTGAACTATCTATTTCCAAAGTATTGTCATCAATTTTATTTACAACGCACCCTAGTGATTTAAGTATTCTTTGAAGACAATGAACATCTTCTATATCTGGTACATTATCAATTACACATTTTCCTGCCATTGCCATAATTGTAGCTGGTAAAATAGCTACTGCTGCATTTTTTGCTCCATTTATTTCAACAGAACCCCTTAGAGGAATTCCTCCATTTATTATTAATTTTTCCATCAAATTCACCCTTATTTGTAAATTATATATATATTATTAAAATTTCTAATTTATCATCTTAACTTATAGGTCTATTATGCCATCTTATAATTATTTCTATCTTGAATATTATATCATAAACTATATTTAATTAAATATGTTTTAACATTTTTTAATCAATTAAAAATTAAATTCTCTATATTTGTTTTCTTATATTTCCTAGTATGCTATAATTTATATCAAAGTATGTATTTTTACATATTAATTTATAGTAAATATTTAAGAAAGGAGAAAGTTATTGAAAATTTTTCAATAACAAATTACTATGAAGTATTATATTGTGGCTCTATTTAATGAAAAATCTTATGAAACTATTTTTCCTATTCAAAAAAGTATTTCCAAAAAATTTAAAGGATATAGGAATTCTCCAATACCACATATAACATTGTCTATATTAGAAAATCCAAATATAGAAAAATTAACACCAATTATCGAAAAAATAATTAAACCTTATAAAAAGTTTAAAATTGAACTTGATAGTACTGTTTCTATATCAGAACAACTTCACAGTTTAAACTTACATATGCAATACAAAGGATACATAAAAAAAATTAAAACCTCTCTTTCAGATTTTTTAGAATTAAATGGATTTCATGATTTAATTTCTTCTGATAGTGAGCTTTCAATTTCTTTAGCTAATGTAAATTTTTCAAATAAAGATAATAAACATACTGATATGTATTGTGATTTAATAAAGAAAAATCCTAATACAATAACTCTTAAGATAGATAGATTTGAAATTTGGAAATTTTCTAATAATAGAAAAGAAACTTGCATAAAGAGTTTCAACTTAAGAGAATTCTAAATTATTTAATTTAATCTAAATAATTCAAAATTTTATTATAAATTTTGAATTATTTTTTATTTTTATAAAATTTTTTTGTATTCGTTTACTGACCTTTTCTTTATCTTAATAATTTTGTAATATATATATATATCACTTATTTTATTAAAATTTTAATAAAATAAATAATAACAAAAAAATTATATAAAGAAAGGAGAAGGTTACTGTTATCATAAGCTAAACATTAGAAGATGACACAATATATTTTTATGATTTTTCAGTAACGCTATAAACAATGAATATTCACATTTTACTTAACCAAGAAAAAGAACTTATTAAAAATATAGCTATTGATGATACTCTAAATGATTATACATTATTTGCTAGAAAACATCTTCAACTTCACATTAAAATGAGTGATTTAGCAAACGAAACCAAATGTTATAAGTATTGGGTAGGAGAAATAGACTCTGTCAATTTAGAAAATGTTTTCCAAAAGTACATATCTTGTTTTCACCAAATTTTATTTTTAGGTCTTGATGGTGACTTTGAAGATTTAGAGACAGTAACTGCACAAAGTACAGACTCCTGTCTTAGTGACCAATTCTTAAATTTATTTATAGACATAAATGATTCCATAATGTCTTCATCAGAAGACCATTTTGCTACATTAGTTGAAGATTATCTAACACTAGGAAGCTGTCTTGGTTTTTCTGAAGAACAAATAATTGAAGGCCTTTGTGAATATAACGAAGAAGTAGCTCTCTAATTTTAGAGGGTTATTTTTTTATTTTTTAGGGAACACTACTCCTGAGGTGATAAAATATGATGTCAATAATATTTGCTATTATTTCAGGGGTAGCTATGAGCGTACAAGGAGTTTTTAATACAAAACTTGGAGATAAAATTGGTCTATGGGAAACAACAGTACTTGTTCAGGCTATTGGTTTAATCTCTGCACTTATAGTTTCTTTTATTTGTGGTAAAGGAAGTTATAGAGAACTTCAAAATACAAATAAATTATATCTTTTAGGTGGAATTTTAGGAATTATAATAACCTTTACAGTTATGAAAAGTATTGGAGGAATGGGAGCAACATGTGGTATTGCAATAATTTTAATATCCCAACTCTTAGCTGCTGCCTTAATTAACGCTTTTGGATTATTTGGAAGTAAAAAAATATCTTTTGGTTTTAAAGAAATATTAGGTATTGCAATTATGGTGATAGGTATTGTAGTATTTAAGTGGAAACATTAATTTATGGAGATGATTAGTTTATGAAACTTTTTAGTAATATACATTTCCTATCTGTTCTTGCTTTAAACAACATAAAGGAATATTTTGTTGAAAGAGAATCTGCTATTAATGATATACTTTCTAATGATTCAGTTTATTGGTATGGGCATGCTACCACATTAATAAATTTATCAGGAACAGTTATTTTAACAGACCCAGTAATAACAAATAGATTAGGAATTTTTAAAAGAGTAGTTGACATACCTTGTGATTTAACTACAAAAAAACTTGACTATATAATACTTTCTCATGGTCATATGGACCATTTGCATTTTCCATCCTTAAAAAAGTTAGATAGAAATGCTACTGTTATTGTTCCAAAAGGCTATAAAAGGCTTGTCTCTCTTTTAGGGTTTAAGAAAGTTGTTCTTCTTAGACATGGTGAAACCTATGAGGATGAAAATATAAAAATAACTGCCCTAGAAGCAAACCATGATGGTAGAAGATTTTACTTAGGAATTGATGATGAAAGTAATTCTTACCTTATTGAAAAAAATGGTGAAAAGGTCTTCTTTGCAGGGGATACTGCTTATACAGAAAACTTTAAAAATCTAGAATGTGATGTAGCAATAATGCCTGTTGGTTGCTATAAACCTGATAGATTTTCTCATATGCACTGTACTCCTAAGGAAAGCTATGAAATGTTTAAAATGATGAAGGCTTCTTATATGATACCAATTCATTATAAAACATTTAAAATATCCTTAGAGGAATTTAACGAAACCTCTACTACATTAAAAAATTTCAATGACCCAAATTTAAAAATACTAAATATAGGTCAATCCTATTGTTTTAAATAACGGCTTTTTAGCTGTTATTTTTTTATATTATATACTTTAATAAAATTTATTTAACAAAAATCTTGTTAAAATATATACTATATTAAAAACAATTACTCAATAGGAGATTTTTATGTTTTCTATAAAAAACAAACTTGATAGAAATCTTAAATATTCTTTATTGAAAAATGAACATAAATATTATCGTGTCTTAATAAAATATAAATTTTTCTCAGAATCTTTAGGTAAAAAAATCATAGGATACAAAGGTATTCTTATTTATATCTTAAAAATTTCTAACATAATATGTGCAAAATTAGACAAAGCATCTATTGAAAGAATTATTGAATACCCAGAAGTTAAATTTATAACTTTTGATGAATACCTATTTTTATGTGGCATGAGTGTTTCCACTGCAAATAAAGCATATTCATATAAAAAACTTACTCTTTCAGGAAAAGATGTAGATATAGGATTAGTAGATAGCGGAATTTATCCTCATCCTGATTTATCTACCCCTTCCAATAAAATAAGTTCTTTTGTTGATATTATAAATAACCTATCTTATCCCTATGATGATAATGGTCATGGAACTGCAATAGCTGGAATAATAGCTGGAGATGGTACTTCAAGCGAAAATATATATAGAGGAATTGCTCCTTGTTCAAGGATTCATTGCTATAAAGCCTTTGATAGCCTAGGTAAAGGCTTTTATTCAGATGTTTTATTTTCAATTGAATCCATGCTCCTTGAAAATGATAAAAACAACATAAAAATTCTTTGTCTTCCCTTTGAACTTTTGACACATAATCAGTTAATTTTAGATGCATTTGACAATGTATTTTCCTTTGCAATAAATAAAAATATCACTCCTATTGTTCCAAGTGGAAGTAATGAAAATATTGAAGGCTCAATATATGGCATAGGTAACTTAAAAAATTGTATTACAGTAGGAGGACTTGATACTTCTTCTATACAAAAACCTTATAAATATTCATCAGCTGGAACTTCTAAAAGTGGCAAGCCCGATTTATGTGCAGCTTGTGTAAATATAACCTCTCTTAACACAAATACTTCTTATATATCTGAAAAAGATGGTCATAAACTCTATCCTCCAAAGCTTTCATCATCTTATAAAAGTTTTAATGGCACATCATTAGCTGCTGCATATGTAACAGGAATTACTGCTCTTCTTTATGAAAATAATCCTTCATTAACCTTTAAAGATATTTTTTCTTTATTAAAGCTATCTTGCGAAACAGTTGATTTTCCTAAGTTTAATCAAGGAGAAGGAGTAATTAACCTTAAAAAATTACCTTTTTAGTATAGTTGTTATCTTTGCTCCCCTTTGCTATAATTAATTTACTCAAAATAAATATTTTTATTGGATAATTATAACAAGGAGGGCATAAGATGAGCACTTTTATGCTTAAAAATACGAACTTAAACTTTACCCCTGTAAGTAATGTTTTTATAGAAAAATATATGCCTAATGCAAGAGGAGAATTTGTAAAAGTTTATTTACTAATGCTCAAGCACTCTATCGCTGGAGAACCTGGTATTAGTGGTCCAATATTAGCATCTTCTTTAAATTTATTAGAATCTGATATTATGAATGCCTTAAATTACTGGAGTGACTTAGGGGTAATTAAACTTACTTCAATTGACCCTATGAATAATTTTTCTATTGAATTTTTAGATTTAAGTGAAGATAATTTTACTCCTAACAAAGAAGTTAACTTATTAGATGCCCTAGAAAATAAAGGCATTAATGATATGCTTAAGGATATTGAAAAAATTCTTGGAAGAACTTTATCTACTAAAGAAATGGAAATGTATCTTGGATGGCAGAAAGAATTTTCTTTTCCTTCTGAACTTATACTTCTATTAGTTGAATATTGTGCTTCTAAAGGTAAGAGTGATTATAGATATATAGAAAAGGTTGCTCTAACATGGCATGATATGAATATAACAACAATGGCTCAAGCTCAAAATTATATAAAACAAACAGAGGACAAATGGGTTAAAATAAGAGAAATACTTTCTTACCTTGGTATAAAAAATAATGACCTTATGAAACCTCAAGAAGAAATGATTGATAAATGGCTTACAACATATAATTTTGATTTAGATGTAATTAAGAAAGCATGTAATATATGTGCAGACCGTCTTAATAGAGCAGATTTTAAGTACATAGATGGTATCTTGACAAACTGGTTTAATAACAACATAAAAACCTTAGATGACATAGCTATTAAAGATAAACAATTTAAGAAAAATTATAAAAAGAATACTTATAATAAAAATAATTCTTCTAATGGATTTAATAATTTTGAGGCTCGTTCTTATGATTATGAAGCATTAGAAAGAAAATTGTTAGGATGGGATAGTGATGATTAATGGTTATCAATCTAAACTTTTAGATATTTATTCAAAAATAAGAGAAGAGGAAACTAATCTTCTTAAAGAAAGAAAAGCTGAGATAAAAAAATATCATCCTGAAATTTTAGAAATTGATGATAATATAAAAAAATTATCTTTACAACTATCTTTAGATATACTTAAAGGTAAAAGTGAAGATACAATAAAGGACTATAAAGAAAAAATCACAGATTTAAGAATTGAAAAATGTGAAAGTCTTGTTGCAAATGGATATGACCAAGACTATTTAAATCTTCATTATAAATGTGATAAATGTAAAGATACAGGTTTTATTGGAAATACTAAATGCTCTTGTTATTATCAAAATCTTATAAAACTATATTATGAAAAATCATCATTACAAAATGTTTTAAATGAAAAGAATTTTAATTATTTTGATATTAATTTATTTTCAAATAATAGAACTGGAAGTGAAAAATATTCTCCAAGAGAAAATATGGAAAATCATTTGAAATATATAACTTCTACTTATCTTCCAAATTTTAAAGATAGTGATACCAACTTATTATTTTTTGGTAATCCAGGTAGTGGTAAAACCTATCTATCATATTGTATTGCTAAAGAATTATTAGATGCTGGATGTTTAGTTATATATAAAACTTCTGATGAATTAATAAATAATCTTAAAGATATTCGTTTTAATAACAATTCTGCTTTAGAAGATCTTCTTATAAATTGTGACCTCCTTATAATTGATGACTTAGGAGCAGAACAAAAAAATGAATTCTGCATCACAGAATTATTTAACCTACTAAATAAAAAGCTTTTACTAAAGAAAAAAATGCTTATATCAACAAACCTTTCTATAGCTGACATAAGTAATATTTATAGTGAAAGAATCTATTCAAGAATTGTTGGAGAATTTAAGCTATGCAAATTTTATTGTAAAGACATAAGAATAACATTAAACCTAAAAAGATAAGACTAGGGTCAATTATTACTTTGCTTTTTCCGTCGACAAACTCCAAGTCAACGCAAAGTAATAATTGACCCTGTCTAACTAAAGGAAATTAAATTTCTTTTAAAAAAAATTGCTTCAAAAACTTGAAGCAATTTTTGGCGACTCAGAAGGGGCTCGAACCCTCGACTTCCAGCGTGACAGGCTGGCACTCTAACCAACTGAGCTACTGAGCCATAACTTTGGTGGGCACAACAGGGCTCGAACCTGTGACCCTCTGCTTGTAAGGCAGATGCTCTCCCAGCTGAGCTATGCGCCCAAAGTAATGGTGACTCCTAGGGGAATCGAACCCCTGTTACCACCGTGAAAGGGTGGTGTC
>JALFQD010000355.1 GCA_022785265.1 Clostridium sp.
GGAGTACTACAAGTATTAGGAATAGACCCTATACAGTCATGGATGTTTAATGGAAACATTACAAAGGTAGCTTATGGAACTATAGGAAATAGAAATTTCTTTTCTTCGTATTTAATTTTATTTTTAACATTAAGTACATCACTATATATATTTAAAGGAGAAAAAAAATATTTAATATATACAATTTTTATATATTTAGGTGAAATATGTGCATTAACAAGAAGTGGTTGGATAGCATATTTTATTTGTATATTATTATTAAGTTTTTTTGCTTTTAAAAATAAAAAAATAAAAAGAATATTAATTTTGCTAGTTGTGTTAGCTATAGCTACAATAGGTATTAATTTTATATCTCAAAATCAAGTATCTGGAAGAATGGAGCATACTAAGACAGAATTTTCAGGTAAAGTTGAAAGTAGCAAAATTTCATCTACTGGTGCAAGAATACATATATTAAAGGTTTGTTTAAATGTATTTAAAGATAATCCTTTTTTGGGAACTGGACCAGATACATTGGGAGAAAGATTATCAAAGGATTATAAAAATTATGTTAATGAACACATTAAGTTTTATGGAGCAACGATAGATAAAGCCCATAATGAATATTTAGAATATGCACTTAGTTGTGGAATATTTACATTAATATTTTATTTAATGATAATCTTTTATATATTAAAAGGAATAATGAAGAATATAAAAAATGACAAATTTAAGATTATCTTTTGTATAATAATATCATATTTAATTCAAGCTACATTAAATATAAGTGTTATAGCTGTAGCACCATTATTTTGGATATTATTAGGATATTCACTAAAAGAGATATATGAATAAGTATATAAAAGTTAAATAATGGGAATAAAAAGAAAACAGTAATTGTTTTCTTTTTTATTTTGTTATATAATGATGTTAAAATAAAAAAGAAATAAAAAATAGGAGAATTTAATGGAAATTGTATTTATTTTTGTCATAGGATTATGTATAGGAAGTTTTTTAAATGTATGTATTTATAGGTTACCTAAAGGAGAATCTATTTCTTTTCCACCATCGCATTGTCAAAGTTGTGGTTATAGATTAAAAGTAAAGGATTTAGTTCCAGTATTCAGTTATATATTTTTAAAAGGAAAGTGCAGAAATTGTGGAGAAAAAATATCAATACAATACCCAATAATTGAACTGACAAATGCAGTTTTATATTTATGTGTATATTTAAGATATGGATTAAGTGTTGAAACAATAAAATATTCAATATTTGCATCACTTCTTTTAGTTATTGGAGTAATTGATTTTAAAACAACTCTTGTCTGTATAGAAACAACTATATTTGGCATAATTACAAGTATTTTATTTATGGGATATAGTTGGTATAATACAAAGATATTTCCTTTAGATAATATTATAGGTGGAGCAATAGGCTTTTTAATAATATGGCTTATAGTAAAGCTTACAGCGGGTATGGGAGAAGGAGATATTGATATAGCTTTAGTTTGTGGATTATTTTTAGGCAAAAAAGGAATAGCAATAACACTTTTCTTTGGAATAATTTTAGGAGGACTAGCTGGGGTAATATTTCTTATCGCTAGAAAAAAAGGAAAAAAAGATGAAATGGCATTTGGTCCATATTTAGCTATGGGTGCATTTATAGCTTTAATGTGGGGAGAAAAAATATTTAATTGGTATGTTTCCACTTTTTAAAAAAAGAAGATTAAATATATGTCTTGTTAGTTACAAATTAGAAATAATATATTCAATCTACTCTAACTAAAGAAATTTTTTTATTCTTTCATTAATGTGTTTGTAAATTATTATATTATTATAAAATTATATAATAATATAAAAAATTTTTGTGATAATCCACAAAATAAAAAGGTTTACAAAAAATATATTGACATATTGACAAAAAAAAGTATAATTAAATTGTAAATTAAAATATCACTAAAATTTAGAAAAAATAACAATCTATAAAAGTAAAGGAATTAAAGGCGGTGAGGTAATGGCGAATTTTGTGAAGAGCAAGCTTGGACAGATTCTTTTAGATGAAGGAAAGGTAACTCTTTCAGATTTAGAAAGTGCAATAGCAATACAAAAAAGTGAAGGAAAAAAGATAT
>JALFQD010000365.1 GCA_022785265.1 Clostridium sp.
GCTTCTAATTATATTAGAAAAGCTAGAATTGATAAAAATATTATTTGGAAAACTTCAACTGAATATGGTGATTTAGATTTGACAATTAATTTATCAAAGCCTGAAAAAGACCCTAAGGAAATTGCAAAAGCTAAAATGGTAAAATCAACTTCTTATCCAAAATGCTTATTATGTAAGGAAAATGAAGGCTTTGCGGGTAATATGAATCACCCTGCAAGACAAACTCACAGAATTATTCCTATGAGCTTTAGTGGTGAAAATTGGTTTTTACAATATTCTCCTTATACTTATTATAATGAGCATTGTATAGTATTTAACAGTGAACATATCCCTATGAAAATACATAGAAAAACCTTTGAAAATCTTCTTGGATTTATAGAAATTCTTCCTCATTATTTTATAGGTTCAAATGCTGATTTACCTATTGTTGGAGGGTCAATTCTTTCTCATGACCACTATCAAGGAGGACACTATACTTTCCCTATGGAAAAGGCTCCTGTAGAGGAAAGCTTTAAAATAAAAGGTTATGAAAACATAAATGTTGGACGTGTAAAATGGCCAATGTCTGCTATTAGAATAAGTGGAAAGAATAAAGAGGAACTTGTAGAATTAGCTGATTATATATTAGGAAAATGGAGAAACTATTCTGATGAAAGTGTAAATATTCTTAGTTATACTAATAATGAACCTCATAATACCATAACTCCTATTGCAAGATTTAGAGATGGAAAATATGAATTAGATTTAGTTTTAAGAAACAATAGAACAAGTGAAAAATATCCTCTTGGAATATTTCATCCACATAATGAAGTTCATCATATTAAAAAAGAAAATATAGGTCTTATTGAAGTTATGGGACTAGCTGTTCTTCCTGCGAGATTAAAAAATGAATTAGAAATTTTATCTAAATATCTTTTAGAAGGGACAGAAGACATTTCAAATGATGAAAAAGTAGCCATACATTCAGATTGGTATAAATTCTTAATTTCTAAATACAATAATATAAATAAAGAAAATGTTTACGAAATATTAAAGCATGAAGTAGGAATAAAATTCTCCACAGTATTATCTCATGCTGGAGTATTTAAAAGAGATGAACAAGGAATAGCTGCATTTAATAAATTTATTAAAAGCTTATAGAACATTATTATTTTTACTTGTAAGATTTTCTTATTCAAAGTATAACTTTTGTTATGTTAACTATTTTTCATTGGAATAAATGTAACTACATCACGTTTTTTCTTTTGAATAAATGTGATGTGTTACATTTTTAAGAATATAAAATTATTAATTATATTCATCCTTAAGAAGAAAATCTCTTATATTCATATGCTTAATACCATTTCTACTCATATTAAATTCATCCATTGTTACAACATATTTAGGATAATTATCTGGAATTTTCTCTAATACAGAAAATTCTCTTTCTATGGTTTCTTGTGATGCTAATAAATAAGAAACCTGAACATAAATTTTTTCACTACCTTTCTTAGCAACAAAATCTACTTCTTTTGTACCAATTTTTCCAACATTAATTTTATAATCTCTCCTTAAGAGTTCCATATATATAATGTTTTCAAGTATTTGATTAATATCTCTTTGATTATTTCCATAAATAGCCTCTCTTATTCCATGGTCTGTAAGATACATTTTTTCTTGAAAATTTAATACTTTTTTTCCTACCACATCTTCACGTTGAACCAAATGAATTAAACAAGCTGTTTTAAAATAATCAATATAATTATATATAGTTTCCTGTGAAACACTTCTTTTCTCATTCTTTAAAAATTTTGTTATATTTTGAGCTGAAAATGTATTTCCTATGTTAGCCATGACATAAAGAATAACTCTTTTTAATAATTCTACATCTCTTATTTTATTTCTTTGAACAATATCCTTTAGAATAATAGAATCATAAATATCGTTTAAATATTGAAAACATGCCTCTTTATCTAAATTTAAATCAAAATTAAATATAAATGGCATACCCCCAAAAATCAAATAATTTCTAAATGCTGATTCTTTACTTATTTCAATATTTTTACTCTTATAAATTTCAATAATCTCCTTAAATGAAAAAGGATAAATTTTAATTTCTATATATCTTCCACCTAAATAAGTAGCAAGCTCTCCTGAAAGCATTTTTGCATTTGAACCAGTTATATAAATATCTACATTAAAATCAACCATAAAAGAATTTATAGCCTTTTCCCACCCTTCTACTTCTTGAATTTCATCAAAAAACAAATAAATTTTTTTATCTTCTTCTCCTATTTGATTTTTTACATAAGAATATAATGTCTCTTCGTCATTTATACTACTATATCTTCCAGATTCAAAATTAATTGAAATGATTTGATTTAAAGAAACTCCTCTTATTATTAATTCCTTTTTCACAAACTCTAATAAAGTAGATTTTCCACATCTACGTATTCCAGTTAATACTTTAACTATATTTTTATCAATAAAAGGTCTAATTTTTTTTATATATAATTCTCTATTAATAATAATATACACCTCCATAAACCTGAGTTTTTAAATGTTTATGATAACTTATAAGTTTATATAATATATTATATCATTTTTCATAAAAAGTTTTCGTTATATCGAAAACTTTTTATGAAAAATTTATAAATTTATTTGAATATTTTTTTCTTTAACTGTTAATAATATAAAATGGCAACTGATTTTCTTTTAAAAGGATGGTATATATGAATTTAACAAATGATATAAATAAAAACTTAGCAATCATAAAAAAAGAACTTAATATAGGAAAAAGTTTTGATGTTATAGAGCGTGTTATTGATGTACATAAAAATAAATTCTATATGTTTTACCTAGATGGATTTATAAAAGATAC
>JALFQD010000376.1 GCA_022785265.1 Clostridium sp.
CTTAAATCTCCTAAAGAAGTTTTATCATTAATTCCTGCACTATCTATAAATAACACTGGTCCTATTGGAATTAGCTCCATAGCTTTAAATACTGGGTCTGTTGTTGTCCCTGCTTCTTTTGAAACCAAAGCAACATCTTGACCAACCAATCTATTTATTAAAGATGACTTTCCTGCATTTGTTTTTCCATAAATAACTATATGCTTTCTATTTGAATTTGGTGTACTATTCATTTTCCTTCCTCCTTTTCCATTCTATATTATCTCCTCTTGAAACCTCTACCTTAAAGCCTGCCCTATTAATTCTTCCTTCAATACATCTTCTACATTCTACCGCTTCATCTCCAGTACATATTTTTCCATCATATAATGAATATTTTTCTCTTACAGTTGTTGGAGAAAGATTTGGCATTACCACATTTGCTCCTGCTTTAATTCCAAGTTCCCTTCCTAATGGATTTATTGTTCCAAGAGAAGTAGTTGCTGGTATTAAAGCCTTTGGTAAAAGAAGTCTTAAAATTGCTATTAAAGTTATTGTATCTTCTAATGTCCCATTTTTTTCATCTTTAAGAGGAGTATCTTTATGAGATATAAAAGGTCCAATTCCAACCATATGAGGATTTAATTCTTTTACATATAAAAGGTCATTTACTAAATCACTAACCTTTTGTCCTGGAAGTCCTACCATAAAACCTGAACCAACTTGATATCCTATTTTTTTTAAATCTTCAAGGCATCTTCTTCTATTTTCAAAACTTGCCCCTGGATGAAGTTTTTCATAAAGCTCTTTTGTAGCAGTTTCATGCCTTATAAGATATCTATCAGCTCCTGCTTTAAACATTTTTTCATAAGATTCATAGCTACGTTCTCCTAAAGATATAGTTATTGCATTTTTAGGAAAACGTTTCTTTATTTTTGATATTATTTCTACCATAATATCATCTGTAAAATATGGGTCTTCTCCCCCTTGAAGTACATAAGTTTTATAACCTAATCTATCCCCTAGCTCTGCACACTCTAATATTTCATCTATTGTAAGCCTATATCTTTCCGCATTTTTATTTGATGCTCTTATACCACAATACATACAATTTCTAACACAATAATTAGTAAATTCAATAAGACCTCTAAGATATACCTTATCCCCATAAACCTTCATTCTTGTTAAATTAGATTTTTCAATAAGATATTTTTTTGAATCATCATTTAAATTCTCTAATAAAAATTCTAGTTCTTCTCTTGTTGCATTATTAGTTTCATATAATTTGTCTATTATTTTATATTCCAAAGTTAGCTCTCCTTTTAAATAACAATTCTATTTTTTAGTAGTAAATTCAATAGTTTCTCCATCGCTTATAGCTGTTATTTGTCCTTGTTTATCTGTGCGATATACTTCTATATTATATTTCTCTATTATTTTTAAAGTTTTTTTACGAGGATGCCCATAAGGATTATCCTCTCCACAACTAATAATTCCATATTTAGGTGATACAGCTTTTATAAACTCCTCTGAGGATGAAGTTGTTGAGCCATGATGTCCAAGTTTTATTACATCTGATTTTAAATCCTCTTCTGAATATTTTGATAAAACCTCTTCTTCTGCTAATTGTTCAGCGTCTCCTGTAAACATAAAGGTGGTTTCTCCAAATTCAAGTTTCATTATAGGAGAATAATTATTAAGATTATCATAAACTTCTTCTCCTGGAGAAAATGCTTTAATTACTCCCCCTCCATCAATCTTTATCTTTGTTCCTTCTTTAATTGTTTTTATTTTTAATCCTTCATCTTTAATGGAATTAATCATACTCTCAAAGATTAGTGTAGTATTTGTTACCTTAGGCATATAAAACTTTTTTACTTTATAAGTATCAAAAATTCCTACCATTCCACCAATATGATCCTCATGAGGATGAGTAGCTATTACTATATCTAAATCTTTAACATTAAGCTCTGCTAATTGCTGAAGAAGATTATTTATTTCACTTTTAGGACCTGCATCTATAAGCACATCACAATCACCTGATTTAATATATATAGAATCTCCCTGACCAACATCTAAATAATGAACTTCAAGAGTTCCTGTTACATCTCCAAAAAGGTCTGTTTCACTAATAAGAAAATCATCAATTAAATATGATGCCAATATAATACTTACTATTATAACTATAACTACAAAAAAAATATGACTTAATTTATTTTTTCTTGTAAATTTTTTATCTTTTGCTTTTTTTTCACTCTCATTTTCTATACCCTTAGAACTCATTTTTTCGCCTCAGTAATAAATATTTCTTGTTAATTATATATATTATGATAACATTTATCAATACAAAAGGCAGTATAAAAAAGCAAAATAATATATTTATCATTCTTTAACTAAAGGAAATATAATTTCATTATATTATAAAAGGGTTATTTGCAATAAATTTTTTATTGCAAACAACCCCTTTGTAGCATTTTTTATATTATTAGGAAATTATATTAATTTCTAAACTATTAATAAATAAAGTTTAATAAAAGAAATAGATTTAGAAAATTCCTTTTCTTTATTTTGAAAGAACTTGTTTTAATTTTTCAAGTCCTATTATTAAAGCTCCACCTATAATAAAGAATATTATATTAAAACTCTTAAAAGTCATTGCATCTTGTGGAACTTCTAAAGTAGTTGGTCCCATAAATATAGCATACAATGAACCTATCATAAGTCCTAATACAAGGAATATAATCTTTGCTCTATGTTTTTCTAAACAATAACGTATTATTTTTATTGTTGAACATATTCCTACTATTATTCCAAGTGCAAATACAATTAATATTAAAGTATAAGAAAAGTCAAGCTTTAAAAATGATTTTATAGCATTCATTATAGGTGCATAAAGTCCAAATATAAGAAGTAAAGTTGAGCCAGAAATTCCTGGAAGAACCATTGCAGATATTGCTATCATTCCAGCCACAAAAACATATAAGACTTTTCCTATATTTAAATTGCTAAATGCAAGATTCATTCCTCCCTCTCCACTAGAACTTGGATTAAAATATGTTATTAAAGCTACTATTACTATTCCTATAATTAAAAAAATTATATCCTTATATTGTTTTGATATTGTATTTTTTTCTTCTTTATAAATTAATGGAATAGAAAAAACAATAAATCCTGTAAATAATGAACTTATAGCATAAATATGCTTTTCAAAAACTGATGTAATAAATAAAACTGCTAAAATAAATCCCGTAATCCATCCTATACCAAGTTTAATTAAAAATTTAATAGCTTTCTTTTTATCCTTTCCTGGAGTTACAAGAGCATCTAAAGATTCTATAAAATTATCATAAAAGCCCATTATAAAAGCTATCGTACCTCCCGAAACTCCTGGAACACTATCTGCTAGTGCCATAAAAAAACCACCTATAACATTAATAATATTCATTTTTTCCTCCTAAATTTATAATTAAATAAGTAATCCTTCATATTATACTACATTTTATAAAAAATTTATAATATAATTTATATTTTATACACAAATTGAAACTATATATCCTACAATTGCTCCCAATGTTCCCCCACAAATTACATCAGTTGGATAATGTACAAATAAATACATTCTTGAAAATGAAATTAAAAATGCTAAAATCAAAAATAAATATGCAAATGGAATTTCAATTGATAAAGATACTACTGCTGCTGAAAAAGAGGCTGCTGAATGTCCTGAAGGGAATGAATATCCTATGGGCTTTTTTATTAAAAGTTCTGCCTCTTTACTTTCTTTTAAAAAAGGTCTTGCTCTTCTTACAATTGGTTTTATTATTCCCTCAACTAAAGCTACTGAGCATGCTATTGATAAGAGTATTGATAAACCATTTTTAAAATTTCCTTTTTCTAACATGATTATAGATATTACAATCCAAACAATTCCCCCATTTCCAAGCCATGTGATAATTGGCATAACCTTATCTAAAAACTTACATTTCATATTTTTATTTATGTATTTTAATACCTCACAATCTAAGTTTTTAATAAAATCAAGCATACTATCCTCCCCTTTTTTATATAGGATTTTTTTGTTACTATTTTATATTTATTATATCGTAAGCATAAAAAAAATTCTACCTAGTTAATCAGTATTTAACTTGATAAAATTACAAAAATAATTTCACTAAACATACAATTAAATCTTTTATGATTGGTTAACTTTATCATAATAAAGTTTAAATTATATCAGCTTGAAGTTTTATATATATAAATCTTCAAGCTGACTAAACTTTAGCTATTTAAAAGGTGAAACATTTCATTTACTGTTTTTTTTACTTTACTTGGAAGTCTTTCTATTGCTCTTTGTCTTTTCTTATCATCATTTATCTGCACTATTCTCATAACCTCTTGTTGAAGTCCTGGTATAGAATTAAGTTCATTTATTAATGCATTAAACTTTTGAGCAAAAACAGGGTCTTGCATTCTTTTATTTATTAACATTATTAACTCATAAGGATTCAATTTATTCACCTGCCAAAACATTATAGTTTATATTATTCATATAAATTTCTATTGTTTCCTTAAAGACAGATTATCTTTTATTATTTCTTATTTCTTTTAAGCATAAATTTATTACATCTTTATATAAATTTTCATATTCACTTTCTATAGCATCATTTAAAATTAATTTTTTTAATGTTATTTTTTCATCACCATTTAATATTTTTTCTAAATTGCTTCTAGTTGTTATATAAAATTCCCATTGATTTATATCTAAAGGGTCTAAACCTTCTTTAGTTCTATGAGATAATAAACAAAATACATAAATAAATCCATATAGCTTTTTAATATCTCCATTTTTATATATTTTAAATTCTATTTCCTTGAAAGGTTCCTCTCCTAAAGAAGTAATATACGATGCAGACCTTACATCTATTGGAATTCCTTCTTTTGATGTTAAATCATGTCCATCAAAATATTCAAATTTTCTATCTGTAATATTTAATGCTTTTGCCACAATGAATTTACTTATATTATCTCTTATTTTAGAAGATATTAAATTTGAATATTGAAAAGACCAAAAATTCTTTAAATTGTATGATAAACTCCTATTATTATATCTAAAAACTTCTCCACCAGATTTTTTTTCTATATTAATCTGCTTAATTCCCTCTTTTTCTTTTTCTTCTAAAAGCTCTTGAAGTCTTAATAAAAGTTTTAGAAAGGTTTTATTTTCTATTTCTTCAATACAAGCTCCATTTGTTCCATTCTCTACCATAATATAATATGTAAAAAGAACCTTTAACACTGAATATTCACATATAGGAATTATATCATAAAGAACATTTTGAAAATTTTCTAATTTATTTATTATAAATTTAAAATTATAATCTATTAGCTCTGAATTTCTAAAGTCTTCTTCAAATTGTATAAATGTTTTATCATATGTTGAATAATAAAATCCATCCTTTTCTTCTATTGCATATATACGTATATCATCTCTTCTAAAATAATCTATATATTTTAACATATATTTTGCTGATAGTTTCTTCATTTTTTCACCTCTTTGTTTAAAGCTTTTTTAAAAAATTGATTTTTCAATAAATATCATTACCACACAAGTCTACTAATAATTTAATTATATATTATTATATATTTTCTGAAAATATATAATTTTAAATTTAGACTAACAAAAAAAGACTACTACACTTTTAGTGCAATAGTCTTTTTAGAATTTTTTTATTCTAGACTAGTATATCCCATTAGCTTTTTATCTACTTCTCTTGCAACTTCTCTTCCTTCTCTAATTGCCCACACAACTAAAGATTGACCTCTGTGCATATCACCAGTAACAAATACATTTTCTACTGAAGTCTCATATTTTCCTGGTTCTGTTAATACATTTGTACGTTCATTAACTTCAACATTGAAAGCCTTAGTAACATAGCTTTGACTTCCTAAAAATCCTGCTGCTATAAGAACTAAATCTGCTTCAATTTCGTATTCAGAACCTTCAACTTCTGCCATATACATTCTTCCTGTTTCTTCATTTTTCTTGCTTTGAAGTTTTACAAGTTTAAGCTTTGTTAATTCTCCTGCTTCATTAGCTATAAATTCTTTTACTGTTGTCTGATATATTCTAGGGTCATGTCCAAATACAGCTATGGCTTCTTCTTGACCATAATCTGTCTTGCACACTCTTGGCCATTGTGGCCATGGATTATTTTCTGTACGAGAGTCTGGAAGCTTTGGCATCATTTCTAATTGAGTAACTGAAGCTGCACCATGTCTTATTGATGTTCCAACACAGTCATTACCAGTATCTCCTCCACCTATTATAACAACTTTTTTATCCTTTGCAGATATAAAGTTTCCATCTTGTAAATTTGAATTTAAAAGACTCTTTGTTGTAGCTTTTAAGAAATCTACTGCAAAATATATTCCCTTAGCTTCTCTTCCTGGGACATTTATATCTCTTGGATTAGAAGCACCACAAGCTAAAATTACACTATCATATTCCTTCATAAGCTTTGAAGCTTTATAGTTTGTACCTATATTTGCATTAGTTATAAACTTAACTCCTTCTTCTTTCATTATATTGATTTTTCTATCAATAATATGTTTTTCAAGCTTCATATTTGGAATACCATACATTAAAAGTCCACCTACACGGTCTTCTCTTTCATATACAGTTACTTCATGTCCTCTTTTATTTAATTGGTCTGCTGCTGCAAGCCCTGAAGGACCAGAACCTACTATAGCAATTTTTTTACCAGTTCTAACCTTTGGAGGTTGTGGCTTTATTAATCCCTTTGCATAAGCATTTTCTATAATTCCTCTTTCATTTTCTTTAGTAGAAACAGGCTTTCCATTAAGACCACATGTACATGCTGCTTCACAAAGTGCAGGACATACTCTTGATGTAAATTCTGGAAAATTACTTGTCTTTAAAAGACGATTTAATGCTTGCTCATCATTTCCTGTATATACCAAATCATTCCATTCTGGTATTAGGTTATGAAGAGGGCAGCCTGTACCTGCCCCATTTAATATCATACCTGATTGACAAAAAGGTACTCCACAATCCATACAACGTGCTCCTTGAACTCTTCTCTTTTCATCAGGCATTAATTCATGAAACTCATTAAAATTTTTAATTCTTTCTAATGGTTCTACTGCTGGACTATCTTCACGTTCATATTCTAAAAAACCTGTTGGTTTTCCCATATTTTCCTACCTCCTACTTTCTTGTATTAGCATAGAATGCTTCAATTTGTGCTTGTTCTGAGCTTAAGCCCTTTTCTTCCATTTGAACAATAGCATTAAGCATACGCTTATAATCATGTGGTATTATTTTCTTAAACTTAGGTAGGTACTCTCCAAAGTTATCTAGTATTTCTTTACCTTTCTTTGAGTTTGTGCGTTTAACATGTTCTTCTATTAATTCCTTAAGCTCTAAGACATCATATTTTGATGTTACAGATTCTAAAGAAACAAGAGTCTTATTTAATCTTGTATATAAATCTCTATCTTCATCAAGAACATAAGCTATACCACCACTCATACCAGCAGCAAAGTTTTTACCAGTCTTACCTAGTATTACAACTCTTCCTCCTGTCATGTATTCACAACCATGTTCTCCAACACCTTCAACAACAGCAGTTGCACCTGAGTTTCTAACACAGAATCTTTCACCTGCAACTCCGTTTATAAATGCCTTACCACTTGTAGCACCATATAAAGCAACATTACCTATTATAATATTTTCATCTTCTTTAAATTTAACATTAGATTGAGGATATACAACTAAATTACCACCTGATAATCCCTTACCAAAGTAATCATTACTATCTCCAACAAGTTCTAAAGTTAATCCCTTAGGAATGAAAGCGCCAAAGCTTTGTCCTCCACTACCATGACATTTAACAGTAAATGTGTCATCATCTAAAGTGTTATAATATTTTTTAGTTATTTCAGAACCTAATATAGTTCCTAAAGTTCTATCAATATTTGTAACATTTATTTCAACTTTTTTCTTTTGCTTATTTAATATTGCAGATTTTAATTTCTTAAGAAGTACTCTTTCATCTACAGTATCTTCAAGTTTAAAGTCATAAACTTGTTTGTTATTATAGTGAATGCTATAGTCTTCTCCTGCAAATGGATTATTTAATATCTTTGATAAATCTACTTTACTAGCATTTCCTTCAACATCTGTTCTTTGTCTTAATAAATCAGTTCTTCCTACTAATTCATCAACTGTTCTAACTCCAAGCTTTGCCATGTATTCTCTTAATTCTTCTGCAATAAATCTCATAAAGTTTATTACATATTCTGGCTTACCTTTAAATCTCTTTCTAAGTTCTGGATTTTGAGTAGCTATACCCACAGGACATGTATCTAAGTTACAAACTCTCATCATTACACATCCTAAAGTAACAAGTGGTGCTGTTGCAAATCCAAATTCCTCTGCTCCTAAAATTGCAGCAATAGCAACGTCACGTCCACTCATAAGCTTACCATCAGTTTCAATAATAACTTTATTTCTTAATCCATTCATTATTAATGTTTGATGAGTTTCTGCTAAGCCAAGCTCCCATGGAAGTCCAGCATTATAAATAGAATTTCTTGGAGCTGCTCCTGTTCCTCCATCATAACCAGAAACTAAAATTACTTGAGCACCTGCTTTAGCAACACCAGCAGCTACTGTACCAACACCAGCTTCTGAAACTAATTTTACTGAAATTCTTGCATCTTTATTTGCATTTTTACAGTCATAAATTAATTGTGCTAAATCTTCTATTGAGTAGATATCATGATGTGGTGGTGGTGATATTAAACCTACTCCAGGAGTTGAGTGTCTAGTTTTAGCTATCCATGGATATACTTTTCCTGCTGGAAGTTGTCCACCTTCACCTGGTTTTGCTCCTTGTGCCATTTTAATTTGAATTTCTTTAGCACTTGTAAGGTATTTTGAAGTAACTCCAAATCTTCCTGATGCAACTTGCTTAATAGCAGAACATCTATTAAGTCCATCTGGTCCAACAGTTAATCTTTCTAAATCTTCTCCACCTTCACCACTATTTGATTTACCATGAATAGTGTTCATAGCAATAGCTAATGTTTCATGAGCTTCCTTTGAAATAGAACCATAACTCATAGCACCAGTTTTAAATCTTTTTACAATAGAATCAACACTTTCTACTTGTTCTATTGGTATTCCTTCTTCTGGATAATTAAATTCTAATAATCCTCTTAAATTCATAGGAGTTGTTTCTCTATTAACTGATGCTGTATATTCTTTAAATAATTCATAATCTCCAGTTCTAGTAGATTGTTGTAAAAGATGAATTGTTTTTGGATTATATAAATGTTCTTCCTTTCCACTTCTAAACTTATGACTTCCAACACTATCTAATGTTAAATCAACCTTAAGTTCTAGTGGGTCAAAAGCTGATGAATGTAAGTAATCAACATCATCTTCTATATCCTTTAAGCTTACTCCTTCTATTCTGCTTACTGTATTTGTGAAGTATTTATTTATTACATCTGAATTTATACCAATTGCTTCAAATATTTGAGAACCTTGATAACTTTGAATTGTAGATATACCCATCTTAGAAGCTATTTTTACAATTCCATGAAGTATTGCATCATTATAGTCATTTACTGCAGCATAATAATCTTTATCTAACATATTATTATCTATTAATTGCTTAATGCTATCTTGTGCTAAATAAGGATTGATTGCACATGCACCATAACCTAAAAGTGTTGCAAAGTGATGTACTTCTCTTGGTTCTCCACTTTCCAGAATGATTTTTACCGATGTACTCTTCTTTGTCTGAATCAGATGCTGATGGACTGCGGAAACTGCCAGCAGAGACGGAATTGCCACGTGGTTTTCATCCACGCCACGGTCTGTCAGAATGACAACGGTCGCACCATTTTTATGAGCCTGATCCACTGCGATACATAAATGCTGAATCGCTTTTTCCAAATCCGTTCCTTTGTAGTAGGTAATCGGAACATCTTTGGTTACAATATTATGGATTTTGGCATGACGAATTTTTAATAAGTCCGTGTTGGTCAAAATCGGATTATTTACTTTTAATACGCGACAGTTTTCTGCTTTTTCTTCCAGAATATTTCCTTCATCTCCAATGTAGATGGCGGTGGAGGTGACGATTTCCTCACGAATCGCATCAATCGGAGGGTTGGTAACCTGTGCGAATAATTGTTTGAAATAGTTAAACAACGGCTGATGTCTCTTGGAAAGCACTGCCAGCGGAACATCGGTTCCCATGGCGCCAATGGCTTCGCTTCCGTTCAATGCCATCGGTAAAATCGATGTTTTTAAATCTTCATACGTATATCCGAAGGCTTTCATCAGTCGATTATTTTCTGTATAGCCATATTCTTCCACTGCCACATTCGGAATCTTAAGATCTGTCAAATGTACCAGATTATTGGAGAGCCATTCACCATAAGGCTGTTTCTTCTCATAAGAATCTTTCAGAACCTCATCATC
>JALFQD010000387.1 GCA_022785265.1 Clostridium sp.
TACAATTGCACCAATCATAGAAGCAAATAAAGCCAATGCTATATAAAGCAGCATATATTTTAATGCATTTTCACCCCAATTAACCTTCAATACAAATGAAGAATATACATAAACAAGTAAAGTTTGCATAGTTCCAATAATTACTCCCATGGTAACTTTAGAAATAATCATCATATTTTCATTGGTTTTTGATAATAATATCATTAATCCTTTTGTTCTAAATAATTCTTTAAATTCTTTTGGCTTTGTTTTAAAATGATATTGATAATAGAAAGTATAAAAGTGGATAAACTTATTTATCCACTTTTAATTTGCAATATATTAACATTGCTTATTAAATTGTTTATTGATTTTATAATTTGACTTTATAATAAACCAAAGAACTCCTGTTGGTATTATATTTACTAATAAAGTTAACCATGTATTAAATGGAGAGTTGGTTATTAAATTATATAGGTATGGTAAAATTGCTAATAAAAAATATAAACTAGCAATTACTATGATGTCTCTAAATTTACTCTTCATTTTAGGATAATATTTTGAAATAAAAAATGTAGATATTACGGCTATAAACATAACTCCGAAAGCACCTATATCACCTATTGAAGACTCAATACTTATCCCTCTAATTAATGCTAATACTATCCCAGATAATGAGAATAACACCATACAAACTATTGTAGAAATAAATTCATGCTTGTTCTCTTCTATTAATTTTATCTTTTTCTTTTTAGATGGTTTTGCTAATAGATATGAAAATAATAATGTTTGAATAAGTATTTCTGGTGCTCCTTTTAAATGAAACTCTAATGGCAACTTAGTATACACTATACCTTCTATTGAAAATGGCGCAGGCCCCGGTGTGTTTATTATTCCTATTATACTTAATATAGCCCATAATTTTAACCAACCATATTTTTTACCAATAAAGGTATCTTTAAATAATAGTAATACTGCCCCAAATAATATTCCTCGAATAACTTGCACTAAAGGTCCTAATAAGGTACTTAAACCTCCAATCTGTCTCATAAATCCATTTACTCCATCCATAGTAAATAAACTATTATAATTAAATACTACAGAAAATATTATTCCGCATAAAATATAAGTTAGAATATGTATCCCTGTTGCTTTTAGGATAAACTTTAGATTATTGTTCATATATTCTCCCCCTTTTTTGATGTGTTAGTGTAAAGTTTTTTACACTATTTTTATTTTAAAATCTTTATATATCAAGGTTTCGAAAGTTTTTTGCATAAAAAAAACAACGACCCCCTAATTTCATGTTAAAATTGAATCTCTGACCAAACAAAATCAACAATGAAAGGTTGTCGTTATCATGGATTCAATTATAACTTATTTACTTATATATAATCAATATTTAATTACCATTATCGGTGAATTACTTTTATTTATTTCACAACACATACCACTAAAACAAATGATATTTGATGATTCAAATAGCCCTGAATATCAAAAGTTCAAAGTAGATAGACTACCTACAATACTTAAATTTGAAAAGGTAGATTATAAATTACTTTTAGCTTATTACAAACATAAATATAACAAGACCTTAAAACCCGTCCAAAGACGGAACGGTAAGTCTATTCCTAAAAAAACTAAATGTCCTAAATGTGGTGCACCTCATGAATATATTTACGATAACAATGGCAATAAAGGTCAGTTTAAGTGTAAAGTTTGTCAACTTACATTTAAAGAAGCTAATTATGCTACTAAACCATTAGTATTTATTTGTCCTTACTGTGGTGCTACCCTTACTGAGCAAAAGCAGCGTAAGCAGTTTAAAATACATAAATGTAATAATTCTAAATGCTCATATTATCAAAGAAACATTAAGAAACTTCCTAAGGATCTTGATCCTGCCCATAAATATAAATACAAGCTTCACTATATATACCGTGAATTCAATATTAACTTCTTTAAGATGGATTTATATCCAATTTCAAAACATGCTACAGGATTTAGTTTTAAAAAGTTTAATCCTCATATAATGGGATTATGCCTTACTTATCACGTTAATTGTAAAATGTCTACAAGACAAACTGCACATGTTTTAGAAGAAGTTCATGGAATAAAAATATCACATAGAACTGTTGCTAATTATGCTTTAACAGCAGCCGCTGTCATTAAACCATTTGTTGATACATTTAATTACAAACCATCTAAAATACTTTCTGCCGATGAAACTTATATAAAAGTTAAAGGAATTAAGCATTATGTTTGGATTGTAATGGATGCTTGTAAAAAGTCTATTCTAGGTTATCAAGTATCTGATACAAGAGCTACAGGTCCTTGTATATTAGCAATGCGTATGGCTTTTGATAAGTTCAAAAAATTTCCAGGAAAAGCTTTGAACTTCGTTGCCGATGGTTATAGCGCTTACCCGTTAGCGAAGCAACAATTTGAATTAGAAGAAAATAAAGAATTTAATCTAACTCAAGTTATTGGCCTTACTAATGAAGATCCAGTATCTGAAGAATTCCGTTGGGTTAAGCAAGTAGTAGAGCGTCTAAATCGTACCTTCAAATCTTCCTATAGAGTTACTTGTGGCTATGGAAGTGATGAAGGTGCTCTTTATGGATTCTCTCTTTGGGTTGCTTATTATAACTTTTTAAGACCTCACCCATATAACTATCATCGTCCTTTAAATGAATTGGATGCTTTAAATATCGCTGATAACATGCCAGCAAAATGGCAAATTCTTATCAATCTCGGTCAACAAACCATATTAAATATGCAAGAATCTAAAACTTCTTGATAAACTATAAAATTAAATATTGATTTAATTTTTGCCTCCGATACCGAAGGTCTTTTTGTCATATTCAATTTTCGAATTTTAATTGATATTGCAAAGTTATTTTTCTATTATTATGCCAAATTAGCCCTATGCTATTTTTTCATACGAAACTTTACACTATCAAATTTTTAAGTATATTATTCCATTTCTACCAACTAATCATACAAAAAAGACTGCTGATAGAATTGATATTACACAATTCTTTCAACAGTCCCATCATGTTTAAATATATATTAAAAAGCTGATTTCTGCACTGTTCAGAAATCAGCTTTTAAACTTTTAACTCTCTTAATTTTTCAACACTTTTGTATTATTTAGAAATTTTTCTTAATAAATCACTTGAGAAATTTTGTTAGCAAGTGGTGCATAAGCTTCAGCCTCTACCTTAGCTCCAGGATATATTATTAATCCTGTTGTTGCAGTTACATTCTCAGGAGTAAATGTTATAAAGTCATCCACAGTTACATCTACTAATTGAGAATTTTCCAAGTTATCCATAGCCATACTGTTTGGGCTATAAGAACTCATAAAGAATGATGCCATAAATACTAAACCAACAATAATTAAGCCTAGTATTACAAAAGACAGTCTTTTTAATGTTTTATTTTTCATTTTACTATCACCTTAAGTTTTTTGTTGAATAAACATTATATATGTCTAATTATGTATTGTCAATAGCTTATCTTATATGA
>JALFQD010000023.1 GCA_022785265.1 Clostridium sp.
TGAAGTATCATCTATATTTCTATCTGGATGCCATTGTTTTGAAAGAATTTTATATTCTTCTTTACATTTATCAATGTCATTGCTAAATAAATCTCCACATTTTTCTATTGATAAAATTTCCTCCTTGTTCAAAAATATCGCCCCTTTTTTAATCATTTTGATATTATCTATTTGATGATTTTATTATATCACTTAATATCAAAATTGCAATAAGTATTTTGAAAAATTTTTTTAAAAATTATATAAAGCAAATTTAACATATTACTTTGCTTTTTTATCTTGATAGCTCCAAGCTTAAAAAAATAGAAAAAAAGTTGCCATTTAAATCAATTAAATTTAAATAGCAACTTTTTTTATTTTATCAGTAAATTATATCATTTTCTAAGTTATAGATAGTAATTTTTATTTTTCCTCTTTTTTATCTTTTTTCTTTTCTTGTTTCTCATTGTTTTCTTCTGCATCTTTATCTGAATTATCTTTTATTTCTTCTTCTACTTCATCTTCTATCTCTTTTTCTATTTCTTCAATATTTATATTACGCTTTTCTAATCTCTTATTTGTTGTTATTGATATTAATGTATATAAAACTCCAAACAAAGGAACTCCTATAAGCATACCAACAACTCCAAAGGCATTTCCACCAACAGTTATTGCAAATAATACCCAAAGGGCAGATAATCCTATAGAATTTCCTACTACAAAAGGATATATTAAATTACCTTCTATTTGTTGTATAACTACAAATATTATTGCAAATAAAATAACCTTTATTGGAGACACCATAAGGACTATAAATGCTGAAAGTATTGCTCCTACAAATGCTCCAAAGATAGGAACTAAAGCTGTAACCCCTATTATTGTACTTATAAGAAGTGCATATGGCATAGAGCAAATTGTCATTCCTATAAAGCATAGCACTCCTAATATACATGCTTCTATAACTTGGCTTCTTACAAAGTTTGTGAACTTAATATTAGCTATTTTTGAAACCTTTAAAAATTTTATTACATTTTCTTTCTTCATATATGCATATAATATTTTTTTAATTTGATTAGAAAGTTTTTCTTTGCTTAAAAGTATATATATTGAAACTATAAATGCCATTACTATATTTATTATAGTGGAGGTTACTCCCATAGTGATATCTAAAGCATGACTTACTATTGTACCTGCAACTTGTCCAATTATTTTTATTATATTTTGTCCCATAGATAGTATTTTATTATATACTTCTTCTATTACATCTGAGCTTAATAATTCTTTACTATTTATATTTTTATTCATAAATTTCTCTAAAGAATCCACATACTCTGGAACATTTTTAACTAATGTGGAACAGCTTTCTGCTAGTTGTGGAATTACAAAAGTCATTAATCCTATAATCAATCCTACTAAAACAATAATGGTAATTATTAATGATAATGGTCTTTTTAACTTGCTTTTCTCTTTTGTAAGTTTTCCTACAACCTTTTCTTCAAAAAATTTCATAGGAATATTTAGTACAAATGCTATACAAATACCAATTATAAATGGTTTTATTAAATCTATAATTGTTACTACAACATTCCAAACAGTATCTAAATTTAAGAAAACATAAGCTAATACTATTGCATAAGTTATTAATAAGAAATAGTTTTTTGTCTTCTCATCTCTTATAAATTTCAATTCTTAATCACATCCTTCCAAATGAGGAAATTATTTATAGGCAACTTCCAAAACTTTATTAGTATTTATTTCTCTCTTTAAGTGCTCTATCCATATCTCTCTTGTGAGCTTTTTCTAGCATTGAATCTCTCTTATCATAGTTTTTCTTACCCTTACATATTCCTAGTGCAACCTTAACTCTTCCATTTTTTAAATATAAAGATAATGGAATTAGTGCATAACCATCTCTTTGTACTAGCCCTAAAAGTCTTGAAATTTCTGATTTATGAAGTAAAAGCTTTCTTTCTCTTAATGGGTCTACATTAAATATATTTCCTTGGTCATAAGGGCTTATATGCATTTGCTTTATAAAAACTTCTCCATTATCTATATCTGCATAGCTGTCTTTTAAATTACATTTTCCATTTCTTATAGACTTAACTTCTGTTCCAACAAGAGCTAATCCTGCTTCTATTGTTTCTTCCACAAAATAATCATGTCTTGCCTTTCTATTTTCTGCTAAAGAATTACTATTTTTCTTTCTTACCAAATTTCTCACCCACTTTTTTATTTATATATAAGTAATAATTTTTTTAATAAAATCTTAGGTTATTTATTTTATCTTTGAATTTATCAAATAGCTAAATGAACCTAAGATTTTTATGCTTATAAAGTTATATTAAATTATAATACATCTTCATTACTTTCTTCAACTTTTTTTAATTCTTCTTTAACTTCTGGTAATTTTTCTATTAGTTCTTTACTTGCTTTTATTTCTTGTTTCTCATTTTCACTTTCTATAATATCAAAGAAAATTTCACGATTTGGAATATCTACTCTGCTACATACTACCTTAGCTGTATCTCCTAATCTATAAACCTTCTTTGTTCTTTCTCCTATAAGGCAAAGATGCTTCTCATCATATATATAATAATCATCATCTAAAGCAGTTATATGAACTAATCCTTCTATTGTATTAGGAAGTTCAACAAACATTCCAAAAGAAGTTACAGAAGAAATTATTCCATCAAATTCTTCCCCGATTCTATCAAGCATATATTCTGCTTTCTTTAAATCATCAACTTCTCTTTCAGCTTCTTGAGCCAATCTTTCCATTTCTGAAGATTGCTTTGAAGCATAGTCAACTAAGGTTGTAAGCTTTTTAGCTCTTGTATTATCTATCTTTCCATTTATATGCTCTTTTATAATTCTGTGAATTTGTAAATCTGGATATCTTCTTATTGGTGAAGTAAAGTGACAGTAATATTGTGCTGCTAACCCAAAGTGTCCAACACATTCTGGAGAATATCTAGCTTGCATCATGCTTCTTAATAAAAGTGTACTTACAACGACTTCTTCCTTCTTTCCTTTTACCTTTTCTAATATCTCTTGAAGATTTCTTGGTCTTACTTCTCCATTCCATTTTACAAAATATCCAAGATTATAAACAAACTCTTTAAACTTTTCAAGTTTCTCCTCGTCTGGATTTTCATGTATTCTATATACAAATGGAAGGTTGGTCCAATACATATGCTCTGCTATTGTTTCATTACATACTAACATAAACTCTTCTATTATTCTATTTGCTATTTCTCTTTCATATGGTTTTATTTCTATAGGTTTTCCCTTGCTATCTAGGGTTATCTTTGCTTCTTCAAACTCAAAATCTATTGCTCCTCTTTTTATTCTCTTTTTGTAAAGAATATTGCAAAGCTCCTCCATTGTTTTAAAGTCATCAACTAAATAATCATATCTCTTTTTTAATTCTTCATCATCATCTTTTAAGATTTTAGTTACATCTGTATAAGTCATTCTTTCGTTTGTTCTTATAACAGATTCACATATTTCATGTTCAAGAACCTTACCATTATTATCAATAATCATAATACAGCTTAAAGCAAGTCTATCTACTTTAGGATTTAATGAGCATATTCCATTAGATAACTTTTTAGGAAGCATAGGAATAACTCTATCTATTAAGTAAACAGAGGTTGCTCTTTTTAAAGCTTCTTTATCTAGAGGATTTTTTTCTCTTACATAATGAGTTACATCTGCAATATGAACTCCTAATTTATATCTTCCATTTGAAAGTTTTTCTATAGATACTGCATCATCTAAATCCTTTGCATCTTCGCCATCTATAGTAACCATTTTTATATCTCTTAAGTCTGTTCTTCTTTCATATTCTTTTTGAGGAATTTCTTCTTCAATTCCTTCTGCAAAGTCTAAAACCTTTTGAGGAAATTCTTCTGGAAGACCAAATTTCTTTATTATTGTTAAGATATCTAGACCTTTTTCTCCTTTTTTACCTAAAACTTCTACTATTCTTCCTTCAGGACTTCTTCTTTTTTCTGGCCATTTTGTAATTTCAACAACAACCATATCACCATCATTGGCTCCATTTCTGTCCTTCTTTGATACAAATATATCTTGATTTATTTTTGTATCCTCTGCAACTACAAAGCCAAAATTTCTGCTATCTTCATAAATTCCTACGAATTTTTTATTTCCTCTTTCAAGTATTTGGACAACCTCTCCCTCTCTCTTTTTGCCATTTTTATCTTCTCTTGTTATTTGAACTAAAATTTTATCCCCATTCATTGCACCATTAATAGAGGAGCTTGGTATAAATACATCCTTTTCTCCCTCAGCATCTGGAATAAGGAACCCAAATCCCTTTGAATGTGCTTGAAGTTTTCCTGTTATTAAACCTAATCTTTCAGGTATAGCATATCTATCTTTCTTAGTTCTTATTATAAGACCTTCCTTTTCCATTGT
Organism: Clostridium sp.; assembly: GCA_022785265.1. Taxonomy (GTDB): domain Bacteria; phylum Bacillota; class Clostridia; order Clostridiales; family Clostridiaceae; genus Clostridium. The sequence continues at coordinate 4,423 of JALFQD010000023.1, forward strand.
TTTTAAGGTCTTTTTAAATGCTTTATATTCTTTTTCATCTATATCAAAAACTGCTACTAGCTCTTGTATGTCCATTGGTCTATAGGCTTCTTCTCTCATAAAATCTAATAATGTATTTTTAATTCCCAATGTTTTCACCATCCTATTTAAATCTATATTACTATACTTTCCATAATGTAATTAATTATACATATCAATCAACTACATTTTATCATAGGAAATATTAAATATAAACAATTATATACTATGCAAGAAGGTGCTGGCAAAACCAACACCTTTTTAATGATTATTTATAATAATTTTAATAATATTCCACCATATTTTATTATAAATGGTGCAAATACAAGAGAAACTATTGTTATAAGCTTTATTAAAATATTCATTGAAGGACCTGATGTATCTTTAAATGGGTCTCCAACTGTATCTCCAACAACCCCTGCTTTATGTGCAAAGCTTCCTTTTCCACCATGGGCCCCGCCTTCAATATACTTTTTAGCATTATCCCAAGCTCCACCAGCGTTTGACATCATTATAGCCATAAGTACACCTGTTATAACTGCTCCTGCTATAAGTCCTCCTAATGCTTCTGTGCCAAGGAATAACCCTACAACTATAGGAACTATAATAGCAAGTACTCCTGGAAGTATCATTTCTTTTAATGCTGATTTTGTAGATATTTCTATACATCTTGAATAATCAGGTTTATCTTTTCCTTCAAGTATTCCTTTATGTTCTCTAAATTGTCTTCTCACTTCTTGAACCATTTTTCCTGCTGCTTTTCCAACTGAAGACATTGTTAATGCTCCAAATAAAAATGGAAGCATTCCTCCTATTAAAGCTCCAGTTAATGTTAATGGATTAAGTAAATCTATATTTTTTAAATTTACAGCTTGAGCATATGATGCAAATAAAGCTAAAGCTGTAAGAGCAGCAGACCCTACAGCAAAGCCTTTTCCTATAGCAGCTGTTGTATTTCCAACAGAATCTAACTTGTCTGTTATTTCTCTTACACTTTTATCTAATCCACTCATCTCTGCAATTCCACCTGCATTGTCTGCAATTGGGCCATAAGCATCTACAGAAACTGTAATTGCTGTGGTAGATAACATTCCTACTGCTGATAGGGCTATGCTATATAATCCTAAAGAAGTATCTTTTAATCCTCCAACACCAAAGAAAGAAACCAATATAGCAATAACAATTAACATTATTGGAATTACTGTAGATTTCATTCCTACTGACAATCCAGCTATAATATTAGTTCCTGGACCAGTTTCAGATTCTTTTGCTATAAGTTTTACAGATTTATAATCAGAAGATGTATATACCTCTGTTATTCTTCCTATAAATATTCCTACTAATAACCCAGATATTATAGGAATAAATAGCTTTATGCTATCAAACAAATAGTAACATAATATTCCTCCAAATAATAAAACTAAAATTCCAGAAATTATTGTTCCTCTGTTTAATACTTCTTGAGGATTTTTTCCTTTACTTATATTTACATAAAGTATTCCTACTAATGAAGCTAAAATTCCTATTGCTGATAAAAGTAATGGATAAAAAGAAGCTTTTTCTATAGAAATACTACTTACAAAAGCACCCAAAGTAATAGCTGAAATTAAAGAACCTACATAAGATTCAAATAAATCAGCACCCATACCAGCTACATCTCCAACGTTGTCTCCTACATTATCTGCTATAACAGCAGGATTTCTTGGGTCATCCTCTGGAATTCCTGCTTCTACCTTTCCAACTAAATCTGCTCCAACATCAGCAGCCTTTGTATAAATTCCTCCTCCAACTCTTGCAAATAAAGCAATTGAAGAGGCTCCTAATCCAAACCCTGTTATATATTCAATATTTAAATCAAATATTATTGATAAAATTGATACTCCTAAAATTGCTAATCCTACTACACATAGTCCCATAACAGCTCCACCAGAAAAGGCTATTGATAAAGCTCCTTTAATACCTTTTTGTGCCTCATTAGCAGTTCTTACATTTGCTTTTACAGCTATTCTCATTCCAAAATATCCTGATACAACAGAAAAACTTGCTCCAATAACAAAAGCTATAGCTGTATTTATATTTAGAAATATTACCATTAAAGCAGTTATAACGATTACAAAAACAACAAGATAACTATATTCTTTTTTTAAAAAAGCCATAGCTCCTTCTTCTATATA
>JALFQD010000046.1 GCA_022785265.1 Clostridium sp.
ATTAAATGAAGAATTAAAAATAACTTCAAATGAAATATTAAAAATAGATGAAAATGGTACTTCAACAGGGGAAACTTATAATGTTTTAAATACTCCCTTTGATTTTAATGATTTTCATAAAATTGGAGAAAGAATTAATAACAAAGATGAGCAATTAGAACTTGGTTGTGGGTACGACCATACATTTATGTTTAATGGAGAAAATAATATTGTTTTAAAAGATAAAGAAAGTGGAAGAACTATGGAAATAGAAACAAATCAAGAATCTGTAGTAGTATACTCCATGAACTTTCCAGATACCCTAATGTTAAAAGGAAACATAGAACCAAAGAAAAGAATGGGAATATGCTTTGAAACCCAAGCTCCCCCAATAGGATACAATGAAGTTTTTAAAGAAAAATCTCTTTTATCCAAAGGTGAAACCTATTCTAAATATACAAAATATACATTTAGAAATTCATAAAAAGCAAGTTTAAAATGTTAAAGCAAAGAAATAATTCGCTATTTTTTTATTTGTATTTTAAAATATTATAACCTTGCTCATTAAAATATTAGGTTACTTATTTTATGAAGGCGTGACGCAAGAGCCTGTCGATAACTGAGAATCAAAATTTTATATTTTGTTATTCGAAGTTACCCAGCGAGCAAAGCGAGTCGGGCTTCCTTTAAACATAAGTAACCTAATATTTTTGAATCAAGTTAAGTTTTAAATATGCATACAACTTTTTCTTATTTTTAATTCTGTAGGTACAAATACTTTTTTTACATATTCTCTGTTGCCATGAATTCTTTCAAGAATAAGGTCAACAGCTGCATCTCCTATATATTCTGTAGGAACTTTTATAGTGGTAAGAGAAGGAAACATATATTTAGCAGAAGGGTAATCATCAAAGCCAACTATGCTTACATCTTCAGGAATTTTTAATCCTTTCTCTGCCACTGCTTTATAAGCACCTACTGCCATAGCATCATTTCCTGCAAAAAAAGCAGTTGGAATATCTTCTTCATTGAGTGCCTTTAACATAAGTTCGTAGCCCATTTTATAAGGAAATCTATTGTTATTATCATATTTTTCAATGCTATATAAATAATTTTTATTATATATATTTTTTTCAGTCATAAATTCTTTATAAGCTTCATCTCTTTCATCAATATAGACATTAGTATTTTTAATAAGGTCTATATCATTTCCACCAAGAAAACCTATTTTTCTATGTCCTAAGTTATAAAGATAATCAAATAATTCTCTTAAAGACTTTTTTAAATCAATTCCAACAGAATCATATTTAGTATCATCAGGAAAGAAGTTAACAAATACTAAGTTATCATTAACTGAAAGTCTTTTTATCATGTTAGAATCAAATCTTCCAATGGCTAAAATACCAGCAAAGTTTTTTAAATCTCCTTCGCTAGTTTCATCATCAATTTTTTTTATTACACAATTATTATCATTACATTTCTTTTCAATAGCTAATCTTATAGATAAAAAGTAAGGGTCTGCTAATTCTTCATCACTATTGTACCAAGAAATTAGTCCTATTTCATTTTCCTTTAATGATTTTTCTCTTTTGTTTTTTGGTGATTTATATTGAAGCTCTTCTGCAATTTTTAATATTTTTTCTCTAGTACTATCAGAAACGTTTAATGTATCATCAAAATTTAACACTCTTGAGACAGTACTTATAGAAACTTTTGCTTTTGTAGCTATTTCTTTTATTGTAGCCAAAAATATTCCTCCTATAAATTATTTTTTATTTTGCCTTTTTATTCTAATTTCTCATAAATTAAGTGTAACTCTTAGTTAAAACTAAGTCAAACTTTTAGTAAAAATAATTTAAAACTTATAAATAGAAATTTGTAAGGTAAACATATTTAGAGTTTATTTAATATATTAAAAGTTAAAAAGAAAAGACAATATTAAGTACAAAAATAAAAGTAAAAATTTTAGTAAAAATTTTAGTAAAAAGTATTGACTGAAATTTTACCAACTGATATAATAAAACCATGATAACGGTAACAAAACTTAAAGAAAAATTTTACTAAGAGTATATGAAGAAGAGGAATTTTTATATTAAGTATAGGAGGTAAATATGAATAATTTAGAATTTATAAAGAGAAAATTTAAAGAGTATTTTAATAAAGAAGGGGAAAGGGTATTTTTTTCTCCAGGAAGGGTTAATTTAATAGGTGAGCATACAGATTATAATGGAGGGCATGTATTTCCGTGTGCACTTACAATAGGAACTTATGCAGTTGTTTCAAAAAGAGAAGATTCTTTAGTAAGAGTTATTTCATTAAATTTTGAAAAGCTTGGAATAATTGAATTTGATATAAACAACATAGTATATGATAAAAAAGATGATTGGGCAAACTATCCAAAGGGAGTGGCAAAAGCACTTCAAGAACATGGTTATAAAACTTCAAATGGGTTTGAAATATTATTCTTTGGAAATATTCCAAATGGCTCAGGATTATCTTCATCAGCTTCAATTGAAGTTTTAATGGGAACAATATTAAATGATTATTTTGAATTTAATATTGATATGATAAGTATAGTTAAAATGTGTCAAGAAGCTGAAAACAAATTTATAGGTGTTAATTGTGGAATAATGGACCAATTTTCAATAGGAATGGGAAAGAAAAATTGTGCAATATTATTAGATTGTAACACTTTAAAATATGAATACAGTAAGTTAGAAATGGATGGTTATAAAATAGTAATAGGAAATACAAATAAAAAACGTGGGCTAGCAGATTCAAAATATAATGAAAGAAGAAGTGAATGTGAATCAGCTTTAGAATCAATACAAAAGGAAGTAAAGATAAATAGCTTAGGAGAACTTTCTGAAGAAAAATTTGAAGAGGTAAAACATCTTATTAAAGATGAAGTTAAAAGAAAGAGAGCAAAACATGCTGTATATGAAAATCAAAGAACATTAAAAGCAGTAGAAGCATTAAAAAATAAAGACTTAGTTACATTTGGAAAGCTTATGAATGAATCTCACATTTCATTAAGAGATGATTATGAAGTTACAGGAAAGGAATTAGATACTTTAGTAAGCTTAGCATGGCAACAAGAAGGAGTAATAGGTTCACGTATGACAGGTGCAGGTTTTGGTGGTTGCACAGTAAGTATAGTAAAAGAGGAAAATATAGAAGCTTTTACTAAAAATATAGAAGAAGGATATAAAGAAATAATAGGTTATAAGCCAGACTTTTATGTAGTAGATATATCAGATGGAACAGGAAGAATAGAGTAGTAAGTATAAAAAATGTGAAATTATTATAGATTGAAAATATGAGGAGGAATTAATATGATGAGTAAGCGTGTAAAGGTTTTATCAGCAACAATAGCAACAATGATGATGACTTCAATGTTTGTAGGATGTGGAGGAAATGATACTTCATCAGATACAGGAGAATATGCTAAGAATTTAATAGTATGGGACCACTTAACTGCAGATGAACATAATGCTTTAGAACCAATTATTAAAAAATGGGGAGAGGATAATGGAGTAAAAATTTCTTTTAGTAATGACCAAGATGATTTACAAGGTTATATAAATGCAGCTAAAAGTACTTCAGGACCAGTTTTATATTTTGGTATATCAGCAGACAATTTAGGAACAGGTCAAAAGGCTGGTTATTTAGAAGAAGTTCCAGATGGAATAATTGATGAATCTAAACTTACAGAATCTTGTTTATCAGCTGGAAAGTGGGATGGAAAGTATTATGCAGTTCCAATAGCCCAAGAATGTATAGCTTTATTCTATAATACTGATAAGTGTCCAGAAGTTCCAGAAACTATGGAAGAGCTAGTAAGATTAGCTACAGATGAAGGTTTAGGTTTTGAATATGATATAACACAAACTTATTATTCTTACCCTATGTTATCTGCTCAAGGTGGATACATATTTAAAGCAAATGATAATGGATTTGATACATCAGATATAGGTTTAGGAAATGAAGGTACTATTAAAGGACTTGAATTTATTAAAAGCCTAGTTGATAAGGGCTTAATGAGTGCTGATATAAGTACAGATAAAGCAAGAGAAGACTTTAAAAATGGCAATACTGCATTTTATATATCAGGTGCTTGGGATGTTGCATCAATGAAAGAGGCAGGAGTAAACTTTAAGGTAGCACCTATTCCAACAATAAATGGAGAAAATCCAAAACCATTTTTAGGTGTACAAACAGCCTTTGTAAATTCACAAGCAGGAGAAAAGGAAAAGAAAACAGCTTGGGCATTACTTAAATATTTAATGTCAAATGAAGAGGTTTCCAATATATTATTAGAAAAAGGAAGCAGACTTCCTGTTAATAAGAGCATTATAGAAAGCGAAAGCTTTAAAAATAATGAATTAATGGCTGGATTTGTTAAACAAGCAGAATTTGCCACTCCAACACCAAACGTAAAAGAAATTTCATATATATGGGATCCAGTTAATAATGGAATTAAATCAGTTCTTCAAGGAAAAGCAACACCAAAAGAAGCCTCAGAAAAAATGGTTAACGAAATTAAAGATCAAATGGAATAAATTCATAAAAAAGTTCTTGTACAATAAGTACAAGGCTTTTTTGCTTAATTATAAATTATAAAATCAACTAGAATAAAGTGTTATGTTATAATAATAAATAGAATGTCTTAATAATAAAAAATATAAAAGGAGATGAATAATATTTGAAGATTGAAAAAATTAAGTTTAATAATCATAAAATATTTGATAATCTAGAAATAGATTTTAAAAATAAAGAAGGAAATGTATTGAATACTATAGTGATTATTGGAGAAAATGGTTCAGGAAAAACAACTTTATTAAAATGTATTTATGATTCTTTTTCTATTGATAAACTTAATTATGATTATATATCAGAAAATAAAATCGAATTAAAATCAACATTATATACAACCATAGTAGATATAAGTGAACTTCCAATGTTACCAGATAGTTATTTTCAGAAAAAAAATCTTCATTTTAATGAACCTAAAATAGTATATATGCCAACTGAAATAAATTTTGAAAAGATAAATAAAGTAGATAATACTTTTAAGTTTACACCATCTTTTCAAAATATAGTGGATCAAAATATGACTCAAGGCATTCCTTCACTTATAGCTACTAAGATAAATAAAGAAATATTTAGAAATAGGAATAAAACTATAGGTGAAGTTATAGATAGTGTATGTAATAATATAAATGATATATTTTCTATTATGAATTTAGATGTTAAATTGATTGGATTATCTGAGGATAATGAAACAAAGCCTATTTTTAAAAATAGCTTAGGAAAAGAGTTTGATATTACAGAATTATCATCAGGAGAAAAACAATTATTTTTAAGAGCTTTATCACTAAAGTTTTTAGAAGTTAATAATTCAATAATCCTAATTGATGAACCTGAAATATCATTACATCCTCAATGGCAAAGAAAAATTATTAATTTATATGAAAGTATAGGAGAAAATAATCAGTTAATAATAGCAACACATTCTCCACATGTTATTGGTAATATAACCTCTGATAAATTGAGAGTTATGATAAGGGATAATAATGGTATAAAAATAGTAGACAATGATAAATTAAGTGAAACTTATGGCAAGGGTATTGGTGATATTTTAACTACTACTATGAATTTAGATAGTTTAAGAAATGATGATATTACTAAAAAGCTAAATAAAGTATATGAGCTATTAAATAAAAATTTATATGACACAAAAGAGTTTAATGATACATTTAATTATTTAAGAAAGTACTTAGGGGATTTAGATAAAGACATTATGAGAATAAGATTAGATATATCAGTAAGGAACAGAAAAAATGCTAAAAGTTAATAAAGAAAAAGAACCAACTTTTTT
>JALFQD010000054.1 GCA_022785265.1 Clostridium sp.
AATAAAACAAGACCATATATTTAAATCTATAATTCAAATTAATGATGTTCCAGATTACTCTACTTTATCATTAAGAGCAAAGAATTTAGAAAAGCATATATATTATGGTGTTTATGCTATGTTTGTTGAACTCATTGACCCAGAAACCAGATTATGTGCAATAGATGGAACAGGATTAAGAAGTTCTAAATATGATAGCGAAGCTAAATCCGGTAAGGGTACTCGTCTTGGTTATTTTAAGGGATATAAATTACATTGTATTGCAACAGTTACTGATATTATAATTCCCTTAATATTTGATTTAACAACAGCAAATGTTTATGACAATCAACTTTCTGATTTACTTTATGAAGCTAAAATTTATAATCCTTTTTTAATAATTTCTGATGCAGCATATGATTCATCAGAGTGGTTTAAAATTGCTTCTAATTTAGAAATCAATCTATTAACTGACATCAATATACGTAAAGCAAAAAGTATTGAGTCATTTACAATCAAAAGATATGAAAATGCCTTATTTATGAAGTCTCCAATAGGAGAAATATTATATAAAAATTGATTAAAAATAGAGCCGTTATTTTCAATATTGAAAGGATTATATAATTTAGAAAATCCAAGATTATATGAGAAAGCTCGATATGAACATCATATAAAGTGGGTATTATTATCATACTTGGTAGATGAATTTAATAAAAACAGCAAGGAATAAAAAGTAGAAAATATCCTTGAAATTTATAATTCCTAAGAATATTTTCTTGGACAATTATTTGTAAAAATTAGTTATTTAACAATCTATTTTTTATATTAACAACTTTAGATTTTTCTAAAATTTTATAAAACTCATTAATATTATCTAAAGATTGTTTTTTATGATTCCTATTAGATGAAAAAGTAAAATCTACCCTTTTTTTTGCTCTAGATAAAGCCACAAAAAATGTACAAAAATCTTCATTTTTTTGATTATTAAAATTCCAAAAGGCATCATCTTCTAATCCTATGAAAAATACTACATCATATTCTAAACCTTTACTTTTATGTATTGTCATAATAGGAATAGAATTTTCTCCTTTAAAGTTATTTAATGCCACATTCCAATTCTTACTAACTTCATACTCTTTCCATAATAATTCACAATACTTATCTATATAATATTTGAATGTATTCTCATTTTTATATTGATCATATTTTCCTTTATACTTATCTATATCTATGAAATTTAATAAATTGTATATAAATTCATTAAATGATTGTATATCTAATATTCCTAATAATACTTCTTTTAATTCAATAATTTTACATCTAATCTTTTTTTCAAATTCATTGATATCATATAAGTCTTTTAGTTTATCTTCATTTAGTTCAAACATTAATTCGTAAATCTCTGTCCATTCTTTGGGCGATTTCTCATTTATTACTACTTTAATAAAATTATTTAACATCAATACTAACTCTTCTTTTAATATATCTTGATATATTACCTCATTTCTAGCTAGTATTTTATACTCTGCCAAAGATTCAATAATCTTTTTACAATATCTATCTGGGGTTTGCTTTACTAAAATACATATATCTCTATGTGAATATCCGTTCTGTATAAGATTATATATTTCTTGTGCAATACTTTTTGCTTCATCATCATCATTATTAAATAAATGCAAATATGATTCTCCATCATCTGAATTCCATTTTGGATTATTTTCTATATCAAATTCGACCTCACTATCTTTATAAAAGAATTCTCTATATATAGTTTTTTGTATTTTTAACAATCTTGGAGCACTTCTATGATTCATAATTAGCATTGTATTCTTTCCATTAAAATCCATCGCAAATCTTTCAAAAGAATCTTTTAGTGCTCCTGCCCATACCATTATTCTTTGTTTGTCATCTCCAACAGCAGTTATTATTGAATCTTCACCATAAAAACAAGTCTTTAGTAAATCATACTGTAATGAAGTAGTATCCTGATACTCATCTAAAAATATATGAGAATATGTAATATTTAATACTTTTTTTATCAAAGGATTACTTCTTATTAAATATTCTGCTAATCTATTTATCATTTTAAATGTCAAATAACATTTTTGACCATTCTCTTTATTAACTATATATTCCCATAATATTTTAACACTATCCCCTTCATCAAATGGTAATCTTTCATTTGTTAATTTATTAATTTCTTTCATATATTGATTATTATATTGATAATTAAATATTTCATTTTCTCTTAAAAGTTTTATTAACTCCTTATCATCTATTACTTCATAATTTCTTGATGGTCTATATTCATTTGGAATTGCATTTAAAAATTGGTCAACTAAAGTTTTAGCAAATGCATCAAATGTCATAGAATCAAATCTTGAAGATAATTCACTACTACAACGTTTTGTTACCCTCTCCTTAATATTAACTGCTGAATCTTTCTTAAAACTAACAGCCAAGATTCTTTTTGGTTCTTTACACTTATTAGTTTGCAACAAATAACATGCTCGTTGTGCTAAAAGCTCACTTTTTCCAGCACCTGGTCCTGCAACTACAAGCATATTACTATTGCTTTTTACTACATCCAAAGCATTCTTTTCTAGAATCATACCATCTGCAGGAATCCATTTTTCTTTCTGAACTAAACTTTCCACTTATTTCACCATCCTAAAAAAATCTATCTAACATAGCTTTCTTGCTATATTGTTCTTTATTTTCTGAAAAACCTCTGGCATATTCTTAATTAACTTATCATCTTCTATATTTAATAATGCAACTCTATGTGTTGTTGGTTTACCACGTGTTAAAAAGAAATATTTATACCATATCATTAATTCTTTTTCTTCTATATTAAATGTATTTCCACATGAACTTTTTTCTTTCAATACATCTTTAACATCATTCTCTAACCTTTTATTATAATCTTCACACCTTTTATCCACATCTTTCAAATCTTTTATCTTGCCAATTCCTGGTATATACGGTCCTTCATTGTCATCTAAAATTTTTGGCTATGTTAGCTAACTTTGTGATTAATTATATCTAAAATAGGCTATAATATAGGTATAGACTATATTTCAACTAATTTACAGAAAGGATACCTAATATTATGTCAAAAATAGATATAAAAGCTATGATAAAAGATTTAAA
>JALFQD010000063.1 GCA_022785265.1 Clostridium sp.
GCATACTTCATTAGATGAAGCAAAATATAAAATAATTAAAGAAATAGAAAAAGAGATGTAGCCATGAATGGAGTTCTTAATATTTTTAAAAATAAAGGTATGACTTCTTTTGATGTTGTAAGTAGAGTTAGAAAAATAGCAGGAGAAAAAAAGGTTGGTCATACAGGTACACTTGACCCAGAAGCGGAAGGTGTACTTCCTGTTTGTATTGGAAAAGCAACTAAGATAATAGATTATATAATGGATTCTGAAAAAGGATATAGTGTAAAATTTAAGCTTGGAATAAAAACAACAACTTATGACTTAGAAGGAGAAGTATTAGAAGAAAGAGATACTTCATCTTTAACAGAAAAAGAAGTAGAAGAAGCTATTAATTCTTTTAAAGGAGAATACTCACAGGTCCCTCCAATGTTTTCTGCGTTAAAGAAAAATGGTGTAAGATTATATGACTTAGCAAGAAAAGGAATTGAAGTTGAAAGAGAAGGAAGAAATATAAAAATATACAATATAGAAAACATAAATATTGAATTACCTTATGTTTCAATGGATGTTACATGCTCTAAAGGAACATATATAAGAAGCTTATGTTATGATATTGGAGAAAAGCTTAATGTTTTTGCTACTATGACAGAACTTAAAAGATTTAAAACTTCATTTTTCAGTGAATATGATAGTATTAATATTGATGATTTAAATAAGGAAAATATTAAAGAGCATCTTATTTCAATAGAAGAAGCTTTAAAAAATTATCCTGAAATATATCTAACAAAAGGATATGATAAACTTATTATAAACGGAGTAATAGTAGCAGACAAAAGATTTACAAAGAGTCTTGTAGAAAATGATATTCTTTATAAGGTTTATGATGAAAATAAAAAATTTTTAGGACTTGGAAAAAAGAATAAAGAAGGATTTAAAATGGAAAAGTTATTGATTGGGTAGGAGATAAAGAAAATGAATAATGATACATATAGTTATGTTGCCCTTGGAAGTTTTGATGGACTTCATAAAGGACATTTATCTTTAATAAAGAAAACTGTAGAGCTAGCTAAAAAGATAAATGGAATAAGTGTAGTATATACTTTTAGAAATCATCCTAGAAAATTTATACAATCAATTGATAATCCAAAATTACTTCTTGATAATAAAAGTAAGAAAGAAATTTTAAAAAGAGAAAATATTGATTTAGTATATTTTGAAGAATTTAATAAGGAATTTATGAAATTTTCTCCAGAGCAATTTATAAAATATCTATGTGAAAAGTTTAATGTAAAGGGAATAGTAGTAGGATTTAACTATAGATTTGGATATAAAAATTCAGGAGATGTTAATCTTTTAAAAAAATTAGCTAAAGCTTATAACTATCAATTGTATGTTATGGAACCTTGTGTGTATAATGAAGAGGTTATAAGTAGTACAAAAATTAGGCAAGCACTTATAAGAGGTGTACTTAATGAAGCAAATGAAATGTTAACAAGACCATTTTTCATAAGGGGAGAAGTTGTTCATGGAAAACAGCTTGGAAGAACAATTGGATTTCCAACAGCAAATTTAAATTTTTCAAAAGATATAATTCTTCCTAAAATAGGTGTATATTATACTAATGTTTTGTGGAATAATAAAATGTATAAAGGTATTACTTCTATAGGTAATAATCCAACTGTAAATGGTGAAAAAATAACCTTAGAAACCTTTATATTAGATTTTGATAAAGATATATATGATGAAGAAATATATGTTTATTTTATAAAATTTCTCAGGGAAGAAAAAAAGTTTGCTTCTATAGAAAATCTTAAAAATCAATTGAAGTTAGATGCTAAAATAGCATCAAAAGAAAATATGTGGGCAATAGAATAAAATTATTTACAACATTATTATGTTTTGATATAATACTTAAGGAACCTAGTGCTATGTTGGAAGGAGGCCATCTTCCTACTTGGAACTAAGGCGATTATTATATGGAGGTGCTTAAAAGCATGGATAAGGCAAGAAAATTAGAAATCATCAAAGAATTTGGAAGAGGAGAAGGAGATACAGGTTCTCCAGAAGTTCAAATAGCGTTATTAACTGAAAGAATAACACATTTAACTGAACACTTCAAAGTTCACAAGAAAGATCACCACTCAAGAAGAGGTCTTTTAATGATGGTTGGACAAAGAAGAGGACTTTTAAATTACTTAAAGGAACAAGATATCGAAAGATACAGAGCAATTGTTAAAAAATTAGGTTTAAGAAAGTAATCTTTTTAGAGCGGACAAAATCCGCTCTATTTTTTAAGATAATATAATAAGAAATACTATATATAGATCGAGGAGGTCTTGTAATGAGCAATGTATTAAGTACAATGGTTGCAGGAAGAGAGATGAAAGTAGAATTTGGTAAGATTGGAATGTTATCAAATGCTGCTATTTTCATGAGCTATGGAGATACTGTAATATTAACAAATGTTAATGCTTCAGAACAACCAAGAGAAGGTATAGATTTTTTCCCTTTAAGTGTGGAATATGAAGAAAGATTATATTCAGTAGGAAAAATTCCAGGTGGCTTTATAAAAAGAGAAGGAAAACCTACAGATGGAGCTATTTTAAAGGGAAGAGCTATAGATAGAAGTTTAAGACCACTATTTCCAAAGGGATATAGAAATGACGTTCAAGTAATTTGTACTGTAGTTTCAGTTGAAAAAGACAATTTACCTGAAATATTAGCAATTAATGCTGCATCAACTGCATTATGTTTATCAAGCATACCTTTTACAACTCCAGTAGGAGCTGTTCAAGTAGGATTAGTCGATGGAGAGCTTGTTATTAATCCAAATACAAAAGAAAGAGAAAAATCAAAGCTTGCTTTAACTGTATGTTCTACAAAAGATAGAGTTATGATGATTGAAGCAGGTGGAGACGAAATTCCAGAAGATAAAATGATAGAAGCTATCAAATTTGGATTTGAAGCTTGTCAGCCAATAGTTAAATTCCAAGAAGAAGCTATGGAAAAAATGGGAAAAGTAAAAGACGTTCCAGAACTTTATCATCCATCAGAAGAAGTAGAAGCAGATTTAAGAGCTTTTGCATCAGAAATGGTTAAAGAAGCTATGTACATAACTGATAAAGATGAAAGAAATGCAGCAATAGATAAGGTTAATGAAAAAATTAACGAAGAATTTGGAGAAAAATATGCAGATAAGCTTGGAGATATAAAAGAAGTTCTTTACAATATGCAAAAAGAAGTAGTAAGAAATATGCTTCTTAATGAAAAGAGAAGACCAGATGGA
>JALFQD010000087.1 GCA_022785265.1 Clostridium sp.
CCAGTTTTGTTTACGACATCATGTGTCCAAAGCAGTCACGGCATTGGCTTCATCTCCACTTTACATAGTAAAAGAAAAAGTGTTGAACGACTACTCCGTCGAGTAATCATCCAACACTAGATTAGTATGTTTTGTTTTGCCCTCTCAAGTCCAGTAGTGGAGGGTTTGGCTATTCCGAGACGATACGGAAGACGGCTTTAGCCGGCTGAAGCGTCGAGGATAGACTTGCCCGTAACGGATGGACTTGAGAGGGCCTTTTAACATCGATTATTATGACGCCACAAAATGATAGCAACTGCAATTACTAATGTAGGAGATACATTAATAGTAATAACCAATTTTCTCATCTCCTTATTATTAACCTCTGGTTCACATTACTATACCGCTCAATTAAATAGGAAAACTGCAAAAATAATGCAAAAAATTAGAAAAGTAAGTTTTTGAAAATCTTTGAGAGTGAAAGTATTATAGAACTTGAGAGAAGAAAAATATTGTAAAAATTGAAATTAAATATTAGTAGATGAAGTTTTATAAAACTATAGGAGAGATAAGGTATGAATCCATGGACTAATTTAGATAAAGATTTGAGAGAAGCAATTCATTATCCTAAATCTTATTTGAAAGAACACGAAGATGAAGTAGTAAGTTTGTTAGGAATGAGTGTGGAAGAGTATCTAAAAGAAAATAAAAAGCGGTTAGAAGCTCTAAATGCCTATGAAAGAAAATCAGAAAAATCAGAAGACATTGATAGTATCGATGAAAATGGATTATTAAAAGAAGATGTAGATCGAGTAATGGGTGAAGTAGAATCTATTATTGCTTTTTGTGCACCCTTTTATCTTTGCGCTCCCGATAGAGATATAAGTTACTGGGAAGAGTCCTCGTCACCTTTAACACAGAAATGGTTAAAGAAAGTGATGGATAATCAATCCACTTCTGACTATGTATGGATTTTTTCTGAATATGATTTTAAACCATTTGAGACTGAAGCGGACGAAGGAGACGGAATAACACAAGGAGACCCAATTACAGATGATATTTATGAACCTTCGTATGTTTTTTGGGATATAAAATATGCTAAAGATGATTTTTTGGATGAATATCAAAAAGCGCTAAAAAATCAGTAATTTTCTATGCTAGTTGCTAATAATGTAACTAGCTTTTTTATTAATTACATTTGTGAATTATTTAACAATAAAAGTGGAATTTTTAACCGTAAGCAATTACAAACTGTTACAATCCTAGTTATATAAATATATAACTGACATAAAAATATTTTAAAATCATTTATTTTTATACGAAAGTTTGTGAAAAAACGTGATATGATATAGTCACAAAAAGGAACTTTCCCTTTTTGTAAATTAAAACAAAGAAAGGAAAATAGAGATGGATGAACTTTAGAAGAAAAATGGCGTAGTGTTACTCTGTTTTCCCTCTAGTTGCTAAATCGCTAGTTCCGTCTCACTATTATCTGAAAAGAACATATAATGAAAGAAAAACTCTACGATGATATAAAAAATTTTCTTAGTAAAACTAAAATTCCATTTTTTAATTATTTATTTGTTTTTGAAATTATTTTTATAATTTATTTACCGAACAAAAAGTTTAATTTACTTTATTGGAATGATATAGATGTTGGAAATATTTTGTATAATTTTGGTTACTACCTGTATGATCACAGTATTAATATTATTCTAATAATTTTAGCTTTTGTAGGACTTTTAACGTTGATATATACCAAGGATTGGTTATGGTTTCTTGAATATAGTACTGAATATATCGACGGCACAACTCGTGGATTTTCTTTAGCTACTGTGATTAGAAATATAGTCCAGCTATTATGGGAATTTATTCATAAAGGATGGATTATTTATCTTGCCATTATTTTGGCTAGTGGGCAAAAAGATTCGCTGTATTACACACTTACAAATTCGAATGCGAATTTTGGTGATAATAACTTTTTACTATATTGGCTGTATATGGCAATTAATAGTATTTATTTGATTTGGACCATTATTTATTCTTTAGGATCATTTACTGTTCCTACGAACTATATTGGGACTTATATTGATATTAATGCATCTTCTTATTTTATAATTGATCAAGAAAATGAATATGCATTTATTAAAAATCAAATTTTAAAATCTCCTATATTTTATTTGGTAGAAAAGGTAGATAACCTATCCGATAATTATAAAATTTTAGATTATTCCAGCAAGTTTGATGAAATTAAAAATGAATTTGAAGCAAAAAAAGCCAATAATAAAAGTCTAGGAAGTAAGTTTTAATTTAAATTGAAATTTATATAAAGAAAAAACACTGATATATCAACATTTATTTAATGATGATTATCAGTGTTTTCTTTATCTTATAATTTTAAATATTACTTACTTATATCTTTTTACAGTTAAGTTTTCTGAAAATAGTTCAGTCATTAGTTCTTTAATTGCTATTAAAGTATCTTGAAATTCAATATTTTCAGCATACGCTTTTTCATGAGTGTAATTTTCCCACTTCTTTTTCATAGCAGCATTACTTTCTATTTCGCTGAATGTAAATTGCCACAAAAATTGATTGTCATCTAATTTTTCGAAAATTTCATCATAACTCTTTCGTGACATAGCAGTATTAATTAAAGCCTGTTTGGTTAAAGGTAAATCTAATTTTAGTTGTTGGTATCCCGTCAATTTTCTAAGATTATTCAACATGTATAAGTCGTAAAAGTCTTTCATTCGGGTATTTGCGATACTGCGACTAAATACTGTTTCCAATTTTTGAGCAATAATAGTTTCATTATTATATGCAGCTATTTCTATCGGAGTGCCGTCAATTAAAGATTTATACGTATATTTTATTTCTTTTGGGGTTATTACATCTCCTGTAGAGACATCAATCTTAATATTGGCCCTGGATTTGTCGTATAGAGTACCAAGTAAATGAACTCTATATCCAACATATCTTGCTCCTTCATGCAATTTTTCAATTTTGCCTACACGTTCAATAGTAATAGGATCATTTTTAACTGGAATAATTTCACAAATTTCATCAACCATTTTCGTTACTTCAGGAAGAGATAGATCCTTTCCTTTAATATCAGTATCAATATCTTCGGTGGTTCTATTATTTATTCCCATTAGACTTGATAAAAGAAAGCCGCCTTTTAGGATTAAGTTATTTCTATACTTTGATTTTGCAATTCGTTGAACAAAATCATCTAAAGTATATTCCTCCAGAATTACTTCTGTTGTAGTTTTACTTTCTTTAGCTAATTTACGCATATGAGCAATCATTTGTTGATTATTAGTAAAGCTTCTAAAATTATCATTCATATTTATAGTAATACCTCTACATAGTTCATAACTTTCTTAGTGGTTTTAAAAATTTTAGCAAAATACATTAACTTAGCAATATTCTTATTTGCTCCATTTAAATATTGCTTAAACGCACTATTTATTATTTCTGGGTCTACATGATATTGTGGTCTCAGAATTTCGGCCATAGTCCTATCTAAAGAATAAGCTCTAACCTCATTTCCTTGTGGTGTTTTAATGGTGACAATTCCTAATTTATAAAGATTAGGTAATTGCTGATGCGCCACAATCTCTTTTCTTAATTTAGGATTTTTGTATCCTCTAGGGAAAGTAAAGTCTATTTTATCTGGAAGGCGATCACTAAGCCCATATAAATAGAGAGCGGAATTAAGCGAAATTATTCCCTTTTGTAATCTTAGTTGAGTAGTATAAAATGTATCTCCTAAATGACTAGCACTTCCATAAATTCCTTTATCTAGCAAAACTAATACATTATCTTTAAGATATTTTTTGATTTGTTGACCAGAGAAATTCTTTTCTGAAAGTTGTTTTCTAGACGCGATATAGTTATTTTCTTTTAGCAACTTGTTTAAAGTAATAATATTAGCCATAGTGTCCCTCCTTATTTATCTATATTATACCCCATAGTATTACTAAATGGGGTATAATATAGATAAATTTGCGTTTTAAAATTTAATTTTTTCGCTATGCTAAAACGATTTCTAAGTAATAACCATGAAGTAATAATAAGAGACAAGATTATAATAGTATTAACACTAAAAGAATGACCAAAAAAGGATCTATGTTAATTGTAATCGTCAAAATAATCACCGCCTTTATAGAGATTTAGTTTATTATGCCAAAGTAATATCGTTTAATGGAGAAATGTAAAAGTAAGCAAAAAAACGACAAATCTTTAGACTAGATTTGTCGTTTCTTTATATTCAAGATTAATTAAGACTAAGATTTTCTTTTTTTCTTAGCCTGCGCAATCAACTTATTCATTTCAATCATTTTTTCTTGATAAACTTGGAATTTTTCTAATGCTTCATCATAACTAATAAACTTCTCTGAATAATTATCTAAATTTTCAGAAAAACTACCAATTGTATAATCGTAAGTACAATAATCATATACAAATTTTACAGGAGTCTGCCACATATTTTGAGGCAGACTTTCATTTTTATCAGCATAATAATTTTCAAACTGAATTTTAGCAGTTTCATGTTTTTCATCAAAGAATTCAGCGTTAAATGCCCATTCAGGAACAATAATTGCATTCAGAATTTCAGTATGCTCTACCATTTCTTCTCCAACTGAACGAATATTTATTAAATGTGCCCCGTCTGGTTTATCGGGATTATAAATAAAAGATGGGTCATTCTTAATCGTATTAAATGTATTTTTAAGATCTTCAATATTAGATAAAAATTCTTTTTCGTGTGCTTTCATTGCATGCCTCTATATCTATGATAGTACCTTACCTTTATTTTATATTATCTAAGATTGATAACTTAATTTATTAGCTCGGGCTTAATGAAAGCTTAAGTGGTAAAGAGATAGCGAGATAAAATAATGCTAGCATTACTATACTAGATTATTCTTTTATTCTAAAATTTGATAAAAGCTCCCTTCCGTTGCGGGCAAGTCTATTCTCGACGCTTCAGCCGGCTAAAGCCGTCTTCCGTACCGTCTCGAAGTAGCCAAGCCCTCCACTACTGGGAGCTTTAAAATACTCAAGTGTTCTGAACTCCATTGGTGTGCCTATTACAATGAAGAAAAATGTAAATTAAAACCTATATTAATTATATAAAAAGGAGAAAACAATGCTTAAAGAACTTTACGATATTATAAAGAAGTACTTTCGTAAAATGAATATTCCTATTTTCAATTATATTTTTATTTTAGAGATCATTTTAATAATTTATCTACCTAATAAAAAATTCAATCTGTTTTACTGGAATAATATAGATATTGGAAATATTTTGTATCATATTGGGCAGCTACTTTATGGATCACTCAGTATCTGGATTATTTTCTTACCTATCTTAATAGCTTCCGGGTTAGCGGTATGTGTAAATGAAAATTGGCTTTCATTTTTAAATAGTAATTCTGAATATATAGATGGTACTACACATGGCTTTTCTTTAGTTCGTGCTGTTAAAAGGCTAATGAAATTATCATGGATATTTATTCATCAAGGGTGGATTATATATGTTGCTATTATTTTGGCAATTGGTAAACGAGCTTATATTTATTCGGTATTATTTCATCCAGTAATTGATGAATATGAGTTCTCTCTATTATATTGGCTCTTCATGACTGCAAATGGAATTTATACTATTTGGACCATATTTTATGCAACCGGGGCATATGTTATTCAAACTGATTATGTGAGGAAAGAGATTAATGTTAAAGAAATAAGATACTTAATAATTGATCAGTCAAACGAATATTTATTTGTCAAAGATCAAATGCTTACTACTCCTGTATTTTATTTAGTGCAAAGACAAATAAATGGCATAAATGTTAAATATAAAATTATTGATTTTTCAAAAAAATTTGAAGAAATTAAGTACGAATATGAAGCAAGAGTAGGAGACACGCGAAATACAAATAGTTAATCATTAATACTACATAGTGCTAAGACTAAATTAGTCTATAGTCTAATTATCTTAAAATAAAAGATGCTAAGTTAACATGCTTAGCATCTTTTCCTATCCAAAATCAATTGTATCTAGAATGTGTTCTCGGGTTTCTTGATCTAGTCCTAAATATGCTAGGGTCATGTCTTCAGATGAGTGATTTAACAGCTTCATTACTAATGCAATATTATGGTTAGTTTGTTCATAAACACGATAGGCACCGGTTTTTCTCATGGTGTGAGTACCAAGATAATCGATATTTAACTTCTTCCCTACTTTATACATAATCATATAATAACGCCGCTCATCAATGTGCTTCTCAGGACGCTTAAAAGAAGGAAATAACCAAGGACTGTAAAAGACAGTTTGAGTGGGATTTTCTTTTTGCCACTTTTCAAGCCAATCGTAGTAAGTTTCTAAATCTTGCCTAATCGGATTAAGATATAAGGTATTTGGCTTTTTAGTTTTCTTATCTATTATATAGGCGTTTTTCTTAACCCGCCCCCGCTCATCATATACATCTGACTTCTTTAATCGTAGTACATCACTAACTCTAAGCAAGGTAGCCTTACCCGTCTGAAAAATAGTATAGTTTCTGCATCCCAGATCGAAATCTTTTAAAAGAGATTCCTGAACTGAGCGCAAAACCCAAGAATCTTTGATTGGCTTAACTATCTGTCTCATATGCTATTTTATCTCCATGCTGATAATTGTATTTAAGCATCACAAATGATTAGCTATTAACCTAAATAAATTTTAAAGGTCGTAGAATGCTCCTCTCAGCATTAACCATCTTCATTTTAGTCATAGTATCATTTTATGCTATTTTATAATTATAACACTATTACTTTTTATATATTTACGAAAATGGCGATATATCAATATTTTATATAAAAATAGCTAGTGTCATTATGTACAAATAACACTAGCTGTTTCTATATAAAATTAAAACTTACAGTAATCTAATTAAATCTCCAATTATCTCAAATCCAAACACTATAGAAAATGCAAAGATAAAAATAAATTGACTTGATTTTGAAATATATAAATAATTCTTATTAAAAAAAGGAGTGTCTAAAAATAAGAATAAAAACAACATTATTTGAACAATATCCAACAATAATAAAATTAATAAAATCATTTTATTATTAGAATACAGAGAAGATATGTTTTTTGCTAGTCCAACAAAGAAAATGACTATATACAATGGTATAAGCTGAGACCAACTCTTCAAATTATAGATATTATTTAGAGTATTACTAATCCTAGCAGGTAAAATACTAGCAATATTAGGTAAAAATATAAAAAATAATGCTACTAATAAGCCCACAATAGTACTAATTATCAAATTTAATTTTATATGAACTATAGCATTCATTGGTTTTCTCCTATTTTAATTTATGGATACTACACTTTTGATTATTTAGGTATTCTTCTTCTTCCGCACTTAAATTGAACTTATATAATTTAAATATTTTACCCCCTGAAATCGTATAGTTCTTTATTGTACTTTCAAGAAGTAAAGGAAAAAGTTTAGGAATTTCCTCGCTTAACAATGCATTTAAGAGATTATTATCTAGAGAAGGATTCGAGTTATCTAGATAGTTTTCTCTACAAAAGAAGCACCCATAATCATTGCCAACAAGACAAGGGCCTATTTTTAAATAGGATCTATTTTCTTGGACGTAGACTCTAGTAACACGATTAGTACTGAATATTGCTTCTAATTTTTTTAATTTAGATTTATGAGAAGAATTTGGAACTATAATATATAATTCATATCTAAAGCTTTCAGTATGTAGATGCTTGAGGGCCAGTTCTATTGCTTCATCAATACTTATGCTTTTAATATTTAGTCCATCAATTATTAATGAATTCTCTGCATCGACCAAATATACTTTAGTAAAAAGAATGGCCTTTTTAACCAAGCATAACAATCCTCCTTCCGTCAGTTCAAATGCTTGATTGAAATTGGATGTAAAATTATACAATAGCTTATAAAAATGATTTTCTTTTTTTAAGATTGTTGTACTGTAGTTAGTAAAGTATTTGCCTAGTTTTTTCTTAAATAAAGTTGATGAAATAAATTGCTTAAGAAGTGGATTGCTCTTAACTGATTGAGGATAATTAAGAGACAAAAAAAATGATATTAATTTAGTATTAGATATAGAAATTGCGTCTATAACTGTATCATTTATCAAATTATAAAATTTTATGATGTTATTTTCTCGGAGTAAACATAGTTCTTTATTGACTACATAATAATTTGTCATTTAATCACCCTATTGCTGCCATGTAAGTACAAATTTGGTCATCAGTTAGCTTCAAAGTATCTTCGACAAGATGGTCATAAAATCCTCCTAGTGCAACCATGGATAAATCATATTTAGTAGAATTTAAATATAAATTCTCACACATGTGTCCACTTTCTAAAAATGCTAATCGATATGCGAGTCTACCATATTTTTTAAATAAAAGTTTTAAATTAGAAACAAAAAAGAAAACTACATTAGCTTTTTTAAAAGTTTGTACATTAAATTTAGTAGTAGACGTTAGTTCTTCTATCTCTGCTAGTGCGGCCTTTTTTATAAAAATCAATGAATTGTTTGATAACTGTAATTTCCAAATCTTTTGTTCCATGTTAGATCCCAAATGTTGAGTCCATATATATACATCTACCGAATATAGAGCGCCGGCAGAAGGATAAGCTCTCAGGTTAACTTTTTGACCTTTAAATATGATTGAGTCTGTTTGAGCAAAAGAATCTAATAGTATATTTGAAAATTTCTTGTAATCAAGATTAAACTTAAAATTCCAACTGGTGCGCCTTTTAAGTAATATCTCATTAAGTGAAAGCGTTTTATTATTCTGGATATCACCAAATCTTTTTAATTTTATGTCGCCTACTTTATCCTTTATCTCAGGATCGATACTTTTAATGCCATTAGCCGATAAATTTGAAATAAGATGCATTGACCCTGCATGAAATTCTTTGATCGAATTCCAATCTCTAAAGGAAGAACTAATTTTTTTCCATTTCTTACTATTCATACGTTTTCCTCATGATTAATTTAGACAATGATTTAGCAATTATATATTCAAACTCAGGGGTCACAGATATACGGTTGTTATTCATATGAATTTGAGAACTTAATACATATTGAGCTTCAGAAAAAGATAAAACCTTTAACAACTCAGACCATATAATGCTAATTTCATCAGTAAAATCTTTAATTTCTAAAATATTAGGAATCCCAATTGACTTTTTTGTAATAAGATATACATTCTTTTTTGATAATTCATTTAAATTGTCATAACTCTTCCAGTAGTCTGAATATTGCTTTAAAAAGGATTCTTTCCAACAATCTGTTATTTTTAGTAATTCTTTCATTACTATGGAAGCTATTGCAATACGTTTAGATAAAGAAAAATTATCCGAAAGTTTAATTATTTTTAGTGCTAGTTTGCTTGATACGAAGAAAAAGTTCTCAGAAAGTTCTAAAGCTGTGCCAGTACCATATCTTTCAAATTCTGGTTGATATTCTGTATAAAACCATGTACCATGCTTATGCCATGGCAAGTTATTTGGAACAATTCCTTCATTAGAAAAGTTTATATTTGAATAATATACAGTTGGAGAAATAATAGGAGCTACCGATTGATGAGAAAAATCAGCTACTAGTTTATCAAAGCTGTTCAAAAATTCATCACTAGGATTCAAAAATCTAAATCTAAGGTGCGGACCTCCATACCAATATTTAATAAAAAACCATTTATTATTGTAGTGTTCTAGAAGATAGCTAGCTTCTCTTAAAAATGCTTCCTGCTGTTGTACGCTGTGTAAATAAAAATATATTGCTTTCCACATATTCTTGTTCCTCCACAATGCTAAATAGGTATCTGCATTTGTGTATTCATTGACTTTCCGCCAATAAGCATATACAATGCCAAATTCTTATTCTGTGATACTACTTTTTCAAAAAATAATTCATTAATATTTTTCAAAGTACGAACTCTAAATTCCCTATCATAATCGGAAAAAAATAAACTTATACAGTGTAAACAACGGGCCGCTTCTATTAAAGACTCCCCACAATCACTCATAGAATCGCTATGGGATTTTCTTTTATTTACTGAAGCCCAGACTACTAATGCTGCTTCTTGAGGATTCAAAAAGTCGAGTGAATCATGAATTACTCGGTTAAAGGATATATCAACAGGCTCTCTCTGAATGCTATGTTTATTAATTATCCATTTTTCTTTATTGAATGGTGAAATTTTAGAGATAATATATATGTCAATTTCTTGATTGAAAGAATGGAGCAGTTCTTTTACCATTTTAGCCAATGATACTAAATCATTTCTTTTAATATAGTATGGGAAAAATGATAATCCTTGATTAGATTGATCCGACATGCGCCTATGAATTTGATTAAAGGAAAAACGAGAAAACATCGTTTTTTCTAAAGTTATTTCTTTCCCAGAATAATGCATAAAATAAGTCAATATTTCATCAAAAACTCCACTTGGTTCCATTTGCAATTTTTGTTTACAAGTGATTTTACTTTCTATCGGAAAAAGACTGTTCTTTTTTGAAGAAAAATATAACTTTACAATAGGAAAAAGTTCTTTTTGATTGTAAATAGAACACAGGGAACTCATTTCATATTGTGGAAATAGTTTAATTCTAACGTTAAATTTGTAGAGCATAGATAATTGTCTGCAATGTTCAATTTGATGGCCTGCATCTAATAAGGATAAGGTCCAACCGAAAGAGCCATAAATATGGCCGATATTATTAATATCTCCTACTAAATAAATGTTTGCTACCTTTAAATCAATATCTAAATCATTGCTTTTTGGTACTTTTCCTACAATTAATCTAAAAAAATTCCCGCTCAGGTGAAATTCAAACAATGATCCTTTGTATTCTAAAATAATCCGATTAGAATTTTTCCCCCTAGCGGATGGAGACAGAGTATGGAATACATATGGATTTTCTACAGACATCCAGTTAAGGGAAAACAGTTTAACAAATAACTGTGCAAATAATGTTCCTGATTTTAAATAATATTTTTCTTCATTAACATATGTAATCAAGTTGCTATTGGTTGGCAGAATTTCTTCCCTAAATAACTCATATCTTTTCTTTATATATCGTTCTTGATATTTTTGATTAAGCGTAAGGATGGACTCGGTCAATAAACTCACCTTTTCGTAATTTAGAACTATTTCGATAATAAGAATGTTCCAAAGCAAAATCTAGTCTTTCCACTGATGCTGTTCTATTTGCATACCCAAATTTAATATTTGAAAAACTGGGAATTAATACTTTCGAGACAGCCAGACCAAAACTCTTTGCCAAATTATCCGTAATATCAACAAAATAAATTTGATAATCAGTAAGGTATGTATTAACAATATAATCAAGTAAATCTTTAGGATTATCATATTTTTTTAATACCTCTACTGCTTTATTGTTATAAATTGCTCTCCAGTCACTTTTTACATCATTTAGAATACTAGAATAATTTTTTCGGAAACTACGCTTTGAAGCAAAACATACGTGATCAAATAATGTTTTTACATCATCTACACTTTTATATTTATTAGAAGCTACTGCTCGGTTATGTTGATATACATTAAACCCTACTATACATTCATTTATAGCTTTAGAAATTGCTTCGAGTGGATCAGGATGAGTAGCAGTAGAAATAAATTGGTAGACAGGACCAGTATTAGAAATAATTAACGCAAGAACAGTAGGTACTTTTATATCAAACGTCATATCATATAGGTGTAGAGTAGCATTTTTCGTTTCTATATCCTTTATTCTTTCTCTTATGTCTTTGGGGAGAGACTTTAAATGTATTTCTCTAAGACACACATCTTTTTGCCAAAACGTTAAAAAAGCATCTCGTTCAATTAATTCCATCAATGCATATAAGCGAGATTCATACAAACTAGATCCTAGTGCAACTCCAGAAGAATTAGGTACCGTAAAATATGGTTCATCCGGTAAACTTAGGTCAATAAATTGTTTTGGAATCCAAATTTTTCTCTTAGTTTTATAATCAAAGCCTTCTATCCATGTGATGGTTGCTTTACTATCATAATCTATCCGTTCTTTAGAATTTTTCTCAACGTAAAAAAGAAAATCAGCTGGATTAACACATATCTTTTTATTTAGCCTATAAGTCATACTTTTGCTATTTTTTTGCAAACCATACATTGCATGTCTCTCTAATAGTTCTAAAAAACAATCTGATTCTGCTTTATCAAAACTAGTGTTTCTCCCATATGCCGTAATTATTTGCTCATCTACAATAAATTCTGCACCAACAAAAGCTATTTTTTTCGAATACAAATCTTTGTAAATCTTTGTTATAATTCCATAATCATAATCATAAAAATTAATCTTTAAATTCTTAAAATTAAAATTTTCCTTTATTCTCCAGGAATTATGTAGAAATTTTCCATTGATTATCATCTTACTAGAGTTTTTTGATTTATTAACAGCTTTAATTTTTCTACATTCCAAGGTAAGATTATTAAATTCTCTCGCGAAGCTATCAGTATTCCCTTCTAACAAATTTGTATAATCATTTAAAAGTTTTTGTTCTACTTTTCCACACTCATTAATCCACGTTTCATTACTCCTATGATTTAATTTATATTGTTGCCTTAAATAAGTAATATCTTGATTATTAGCTGAAAGTAGTTCTCTGTCTAAATTATTAATCACATACATAATAATTATTTCTTTCTTATAAAAACACCAGAATCTTCCATTTCAGGCCAAATTAGCCATTCGGAAGTTATAGTGTTCTTCTCTTGCAATGACTCTTTTCCTATAAAAACATCTACTTCATAGTCATAGGATTTAAAGTATTTTTTTAAAACAGATATGACTTCTTTTTTTATTGTTTGTTCTAGATTTTTGCCTTCTATTTGTGAATTTAACAAAAGTTTGTTGGAACTCTTAAAAGATAACGAACAATTTCCAATTTTTGGATCATCGTAGTGAGTTTTTAACTTAAATTCTCCAATCAAATTGCTAGCAACTAATAAATGATTTATGCTCTCAGAAGTGGTAAATACTTTATCAATATCTATTTTTTTATTTCTAAATATAAAATTTCTCTTTGTAAAATGAGTAAATGAGATATTTCTAATTTCTAAGTCGTCTTTTATCAGAAAAAAATTCTTAAACTTATGTCGATCACTAAGACTATCCATAGCTAATAGGAAAATATAATTCATGATGACTTTTTCTTTAAGATGATTCATCATAAAAGTGTTTTTTGAATTTAATGATTCTACATACTGCTTGGCATGCTTATAACTGTTATAAAAGCTTATTGCTACAGTTCCATTTTCTACCCAAATGGGAGACACAAGAATTATATCGCC
This sequence comes from Clostridium sp., assembly GCA_022785265.1. Lineage (GTDB taxonomy): Bacteria > Bacillota > Clostridia > Clostridiales > Clostridiaceae > Clostridium. The sequence continues at coordinate 13,370 of JALFQD010000087.1, forward strand.
GTCGTCTATGCATTTGCGTGCAACTCTAAGATTTTTCTTTAGTTCAGATTTCGTATTTCCATATATTACAAAGATCTTCTTACCTAACCCATATTCTGCGCTCATAAAAAACTTTTTTTTATCTTCAAAAACAGAAGAATTTAATCCTTTACCTAAAACACATACCTCAGTATTAATCCATTTTTTATAAACTGTACTGGGATTACTATAATTACGGAGAAAATATTCTTGTATGTAATTTAGTTCAGTAGGCATTTCATCATAAACTAGTGCTCCTACTTTAAGCAAAAACTTAATAAGATATAACTGACAAGAATCAATTTGACTTATATCTTTGGGTGTAGACAAAGATGTCAAAATTGAAAGAATATCTTCATACAAAAATTTATCTTTAGGAATTTTAAATACTTTTTTATCAATACGTAAAACTGTATAGTTCTTATCTTTTGCTAAAAACACATTTCCACGATAATAGAGCCTCTTCATAATCACTTATCCTCAGTTTCCTGCATAATTTTAACTAAGATATAGCCACCCTGAACTCGTTTTCTAGAACTTAAACCCAAATTTGGTAAAATTAAATATGTAAAGTTTACTAGCATCCTATATGCACAAAATTCCTTTGTACTAAACATAGATTTATGTCTCTTATCGAAAACGACTTTATGAAACTGAGAATATCCTCTAAATTTAGCTTGTGCTATTTCTCTTCTAATTGCATGTACAAGTGATAGAGTAATATCTCTTTGAACATAAAATAATTTTTCATAGGTTTTATCCAGTACATTTTTCCATCGCCTTATTAAGGCTAATAACTCAATATCATCAGTTAATGCTGAATTCATATTTTTTATCAGTTTATAAAAAGATAAAAGAATTGCATGATTTACTTTATAGTACTCCTCAAAATAATTTTTATATCCGTCCATATTTTCTTTTTTATAGCTTAAAAAGCCTAAAACATGTGATTGGTACGATCTGTATCCTAATCCAATACCAGTTTTATCTAAATTCTTTGCTGAAAAATAAAATAAACCAAATATAAAAAGCATCTCTTGTTGAGGATGGTTATAAAGATATAGATATGTATCTTCATATAATCTTTCTGACAATCTAAATGTATCATTATATATCATTGGTTCTTCAGCATATGTGTATTCTCCTTTTCTCTTAACAAAACTAATACATTCAGCCATGATAGAAAAATTTTGAGGTAATCTATGGATTCTCTTCAGCCTATTCATTTTTCTAATATCATTTTTTCTATTAATATAAACGTTGTTTGGCATACGATCAGATAGAGTTAAGGATTCCTTAAAATCATTGAGTAATATTTTAAATGATTTTAAGTAAGGAAATTCATTTTTATATGATCTTTTTCTTATCACATAAATGTCAATCACCGGTAAAATTTCAACATGACGCTCAATCCAATAATCACTCTTTACGTTTTTTCTAAGAAATGGAATTAAATACTTACAAATAAATTTATTTTTACTGTGACTAGATACATTTAGGAAGACTTTATAATGGTCAATCACAAATATCACCTTCTGCCTTTAGATTCCATTCAGTAATATATTCAGAAGACTTTATATTTTCAGGATATAACTCTGAAATCAAAACATAACTGTTAGTTCGAAGAGAATTTATAAATACTTTTACTAACATAGCATTCTCTAAATCAAAATATTGAGGTTTGGAAAATTCTTGAGAAATACTGGTTATAGTTTCACTTCTGCGTTTCTTACTTTGATAAAAAAACTTAGTAGGAATTTTATTTTTAGTCAAAATCTCTGAAATATAGGTAAACATTTCCAATTCATTTTGTTTAGAAAAATTTTTTTTAAAAATATTGGTATCTACCAACATCATTTTTCTAGACAGAATCATATTTTCATATACTATACGAGGTGCTTTTATAATTTTTTTATTTTTGATATCTTTAAAAAATAGACAAGCTAAATCACTAATCAAAGAAATATTAGAAAAAAGAGATGAATAAAATGCAATCTTACCAGGATATAATATCCTAATTAAGCTAGTACCTATTACGGGCTTTATTACTTTTCCTGTTTTCGCTTTTAAGAAAAACTCACCGTTTTTTTCTACTAAGAAGAGATCGTGAAAATTGTAGATTTTTTTATATTTTTTATTTAATGCCTTATCTCTGGTGATATCAAATATAAGTCTTCCATCTAATATCGGGACAAAGGCGTTTGCATTAAATCCGACTGTTTCATTTATATCCACTAACTCTGTTGATAGAATTTTATAGTAATTATCAAGTTCTCGCTTTTGTTTTTTAGGAATATCAGTATAACGTAAAAATCGGTTATAAAAACTTTGATATCCTGGATAAATCTTATTTACTACAATATTTTTATCTTCAAGTTGATAAAAGAAAGTATATGAAGCTGACTTATTTTTTAAATGATAGGGGATCTCACTATAAAGATTTTTCAAAAATTCAGGGGTTATTTGGATAGTCTGAGTTTCATCTAAATCATAATTAAATATGTAATCAAAAAATCTCAATTTTAAGATTTCTAACTTTTGATTAACATTACTTTTACATTTAAACAATTGATTAGGATTAGTCCAATATGATTGAAATTTAAGATTAAGATTTCCTACCATATTAAATAGCCATGGAGTTTCAATTGGATAGTCTATTTTCTTATTCTTTTTCTTTAACTCAAACAATAACTCTTCCTGTATCCTAGTATTAATGTCAAAAATTGGATAAAGTTTTACTATATTTTCAAAAACATTCTTGTATTTTTGAATTCCATTAAATGGTTCTTTATCACATGTAACATTATCTATATATAAAAGAGAATTTTTGTCAAATGAGGGTAGATTTGCTATAGCAGAAATACGGTTAAAAGTAGATATTATTTTTCTATGTAACTCTAAAGAGTAAGCCCGATTAATACGCGAGAATTGTAATTTAAGTTTTTCCAATTCACTTACAATGTTGGAAATCGTGGAGTTCCATGTTGCTTTATACTGATCCATTTTTTGAAGTAAATTACCGATTGAATTTAAATCATCACAAAAATAATCATCAATCATCAAAAAACCATATTTTAAGAGCTCTTTTTCAAAATTTAATGCTTCTTCTTTATTTAATTTGAAAGTTCTTTCTATATCCTTTAAATTCCACATTTCTTTATTTGAATTTATAATATGAAGCAGCATCGAATTACTTTTAACTTTAATGTAACTATCTTTAGTTTTAAAAGTTTTTTTATTAATTAAATTATCTTTCAAAACAAAAAGGTATATATTATTATCTTTCACATAAAAATTTCTATTTTTACGTAATTGAATTTTTGGAAGGATACAATCTTGTTGTAAAAAAAATTCATACAAATATAATAGAAATACATTATTTGGTAAAATAGTATTCGTAATTTTACTGCTTATCCGTATATTACGGTTACTTTTGATATGTGTTTTATTTAAAAAACCAATTGGACTAGTTTTTGTTAAGGCATGGCTTGCTGTCCGAGCCAGAACTAGCTCAAGTTTTCTGGTGCTCTTGCTTTCTTCTGGCAATTTTAAATATTTATCTAATTTCGAATAAATGTTTGGATTTATAATTTGAATAGAATTATAAATTGATTTATTATGCAAATATAGTTTTTTAAGACTTTGTCTAGTTCTGATGTTGTCACATTCAATCTGATTCAATAACCTAGTTCTGTCTTCCTTTATATTATCAAGTTGATCTTGAAATTTTTTAAGTCTTGAATTAATATCCTTATTTATCGAAGTAGAAACGTAATCAAAATTTAAATCCAAATTTCTTAGTTTTTTTATTAATTTTTTCTTCTTTGAATTTCTACTAAATATAGAATTACTAATCTGATCAGCAAGTTTGTTTCCTTCTTCTTTAGCTATAGCTTCCTTTACTAAAATATCTTTTTCAAATGATACTTTAGTATGTGTATCTAGAAAATTATGATCGGGTAGTTTCTCTCTTTCAAGAGTAAACGGATGGATTTCTATTTTCATTTATAACTCCTGTACTGTCCTTGGTTCCATCTGTATCCAACAATTATTAAAAATATCACCATAAAAATACTCAAATAAGTAATAGAGAAAAGAACCTTTTCCGTTGAAATATTTGAAGCAGTATTCCAAAAATATCTCAAAAAAATATTTAGTCTATACAGTGGATTATAATTTGCAAGTGTTTGCATCCATTTTGGAAAAATTGATATCGGCATCATAGCATCTGAAAGTATAAACAACGGAATAAAAATCATCATTAATACCCCTGAATATGTATTGATTCTATTAATAATTATTCCTAATCCTACTCCCAGTATTAGGCTATATATAACTGCAAAAGCATATATCACGGAGAATGTAATTAAGTTAGGCATTGAAATTTTAAAATAAAATACTGCAAACAAAATTATTAGTATATATGAAATCATTGAAATAATCATTGCTTTCAATACAAGGGCTAAAATAATCTTCCATAATTTAATAGGTGTGACGCGCAGTCTTTTATATATTCCTTTTTCTTTATCACTAACCACTTGATTACCAACATTATATACACTGGATGAAAATAAAATTATTACACAAAAACTGGGTATATATTGAGAAAAGAAGTCAACATTTCCATAATTCATATGTCCATATATACTTCCAAAAATTGCAAAACTTATTAGTGGCATAAAAACACTAAATATTAAATATAAAGGTTGGCGTAAATACACTTTAAATTCTATTTTTAGTTGTTCTAAAAACATGTTACTTACCTCCAATAGTTTTCATGTATATTTCCTCTAAATCTGGCTTATCATATTTGGATAACAGCTTTGACATTGCTCCACTATAAATTAAATCCCCTTTATTTAAAAATATTAAAGAGTCGCAATTTTGCTGAATTTCTTCCATGTAATGTGATGATAAAAATACTGTCGTATTTCGTGCCATATCTTTTAAATTGTTCCAAAATTCTCTTCGAGCAAAGGGATCTAATCCAGTAGTTGGTTCATCTAAAATCACAATACTAGGTTTATTTAAAAAAGCTAAAGCAAGATTTACTCTTTGTTTCATTCCTCCTGATAGTTCATGATAATATCTATCTCTTAAGTCAGAAATGCGCAATCTATCCATCAAATCATTTACTTCATAACAATCTTCATAAAAAGTTGAAAATAAAATAAGCAATTCTTTTACTTTTATCGAATCATAAAAGTTATTTTCCTGAAGTACTGCTCCTATTTTTTCATTTAGTTTACTACCAGCTAGTTCTTTAGAAAAATCTATCTCCCCTGACATAGGTTTTCTAAGACCCATGAAGCACTCTAACAAGGTAGTTTTTCCACTACCATTTTGACCAATTACACCAACAAATGAATGAGCAGGAAATTGAAATGATATATTATTCAAAGCTGTTACATTTCCATATTTCATAAATAATGATTTTACTTGCATAGATTTCCTCAAAAAAAGGATGCGTAAATATACACATCCTAATACCTAAAAACTTTATAAATGAATGTGTACGCTACAACAGGATGTAGAAGCACAGCATGAACAACTATTACATGATGAACTTCCTGAAGAAGCAGCTGTTTCAGAAAGAGTCATCGTTTCATCTAATTCGATTACTTCAATATCATCAAATGCATCACTTAAATCATTTAAGTTTTCCAACTTCTTTTGTTTTTGATTCTTCATAGCTTATTCTCCTTTCTTTTTATTTAGTACCAGATTCTATTCTTCTCTTTACTTAAACAAGTTATTAAAAAAAATAACTGGTAATTGCCACCAAGTCATATTCCTATACCCTCCTTTTCTATGTTTTTACTGATGTTATCATAAGAATTTATAATCTGAATGTCTTTGTAATATATTTATTACAATTCAACTTTTGGCCAACTCACGATGGCTTTTCCATATCCATATTTTTCAAGAGATTTTATAATATTTTTAGCTGTTATCCTATCATCTTCAAATAGAGCTTTCATGTAGTATGCATGTAATCTATATATCATAAAGTGAAAGGATGCCGTATTCTTTATCAAATATTCAAAGACTTTATCAATAAATACTTTTTGGTTTTTATCTTTATATTTTTTTCGATCATAACAACTAACTAAATAATTTTCTAAAATTCTTATATATCTTTCCATCATTAATTCCGATGTTACTTTTCTTCTTTCGATAGTATGTAACAGATGTTTCATTAATGAAGTTAATCGATTGTATTCCCATAATGGCATTGTATTAGCCAAAAGACGCAACAGCGATGGACATCTTGTCCACTCTTCTTTATCAAACTTTTTATATATTTTAGTTATTAAATCGTTATTCAATTCATCTAATTGATTTGCAAAATATGCAGCTGTTACTCGTGCTCTGAGCTTTAATATTTCATCTGTAGCAACTGTAGATATCTCTTTTTCATAAAAATTAATAGCGTTAATATTTTTTGAGTTAACTGCGTATTCCATCTTATTTTGTAATAATTGATCTGCTCTATCTTCTGGAGTAACATACGCATCTTTCACAAGATTAAAAAAATAATCTATATCTACCTCGTGTTTAATCAAAATCATAATTAAACTTTCTGCACCAATTCCACTTTTTTCACTTTCAACTAAAGCATAAAAAGGTCGTTGTATAATTCCTTCACACATTTTAGCCTGACTTAGACCTAAATTAAGACGAATCTCTTTCAAAGCCTTCCCAATTTTCATAATTCTTACTCCTTCAAACTATCAATAATTAAAACGAGTATACGATTAAAGCTATAAAAGTTAAAGATCTTCCACTCAAAAGAAAAATCCTAACCAAATCAAGGTTTATTAATCCAAGATTGAATTGTCTAATAATTGTTAGACATAAAATTTAACAATGAAAATACACGCCTCCTGCAAAATACAGGAACCGTGTATTTTCGAATCTTTAAAATTTTATAAATGTCTAACTCTTGTATGACACTTCAGTATCCGAGTTTTGAGGGTTACTACACATCACTACTGAGCTTTGTATCTTATTATTCAAAGATCAAAGAGTCTTAGCACTACAGAATAATAAGACTAATCAAAATTAAACTTCAATTCGTATGGACGCTTATCTTCTTTTTGCTTATATTTTCCAAAGTTTTCTCGGACTAATCTATTTATTTCTAAGTCAATTGATTCAGACTTGTAATCATCTAAACGATGACTATCAATTAACTGTATTACCAGCGGATTAATTAATGTCTTACGGTGCGGGATGTAAGGTTTATCTGAATGTTCTGTTTTAGCAGCTAATTTTATTTGTTTATCAAAACATGCTCGTTCAATAATTGCTAAATCTTGCAAATCCCACTCTTTTAGTTTTCCATTTTTAAGCAAGTCTTCGTAAGTCATAATAATTGCTTCCAGATCTGCAATTTTATAGCCTGACAAGCCATATAAATCTGATCTGTGAGTTATTTCTCGTTTTATTCTATGATCGCTCTCAGGGTCTAAAAATACGGTTTGTGGGTGTGCCGATTCATAATACTTTTTAGTAGTGCCTAACTTCAATCCACGATAACGATCTATGGCACGAAATTTTTGTTCTACGTTTAAGAAAGTGTTCGTCATAATTGAATACAGATGAGTAGTTTCTTCAATGCGCTTATTATAACCCACATCTTTTTGCGTTTTAGATTCCGGTCTAAAAGTAAAGGTATAACCAATTAATTTTCTTCCTCGAATTCCCTTAGAATAATTCTTAGTAATTCGAAAATTCATAAAGTACGGCGCTAAATATTCTGCTGTCGGATTGAGTATTTTTTGGTCAATACTTCCGGGACGATAGCTCTTAGGTACATCAAGGGCATTTCTAAATTCCTCTAAGGTAAATGTCTTTTTGCCTACCGTACGCCATTGCTTTAAATACATAAACAACTTCTTTGAATATGAGGTATGAAGTCGAGTGGCTTGTTCTAAGGCAAATCTCGTCCATTGCGATAAATTATTGAAATACTTTGTTGCCTGTGGTGAAACTCTAATCCAAGCATTGTAATCAGTATCGATATAAGATTGGCTAAAGATATTAACATTCATATATATCTTTTTGTCCCCATCTTCTTGTTCCAAGCTGGCCTGAATAGTCATAAATTTCTTCAATGTATCATTCGATTTTTTGATAAATTCATCATTTGTTATATGTTTTCTAAAATACATTAATTCTTTTACTTTAGAAATTGGTATTTTGATTAGATTATCTTTTTGATCGAGAACCTGAGAATCAATGATATTCCACCAGTCAATATCAAAGGGCGTCCACTTTTTGGAAAAATTAGGAAATCCTTTTACTAGCAGATCATTATCCATCTTGACAATGGTACTCAATTTCTTATTTTGATCTTCGTCACTAATTTCAATGAGATTAAGTTCTTCAGACATCACAAACCATCCTAATTATCTTTTTTATTAATTATAAAAGAAACACCATATCAATGCAATTTGGTGTTCTAAATAAAGAAGATAATTTTTGTTTTCCCTTTTGGGTGTCCTTTATTGGGTATTTTCACTATATTTTGTATTTAAGATAAACGTGGTCATCTATATATAGTGTTTTTAACCTTAAATAAGTTATCCACTCCCTTTTGGGTGTTCCTTATTACTTTAAGGCAAAATTTATACTCCCTTTTTGGTGTTTCTTTTAACTTTAAAAAGTTATCCACTCCCTTTTGGGTGTTATAAACCTCCCCTTTTGGTGTTTAATAAATCTCCCCTTTTGGTGTTCCTTTTAGTATTTTTACTCCCTTTTGGGTGTTCCTTACTCCCTTTTGGGTGTTCCTTATATAGAGCAAATGCAGATGGCTCAAGGGCTCACGAATGCGCTAAAGGTAATTAAAGGTAATTAAAGGATTATATATAAAGGTATATTAGTATTAAAGGTATTAAAGGAATGTCATTTTCAAAGAAAAAAATAAATTTAGAACATAAATTGTTCAAAACTTGAATTATTGTAATTAAGTATTAATTTCTTTACCCATAAAAAAGAGACTAAGAAGCTACATTTTTGAAAGTTATCTACTTCTTAATCTCAAAACATCTATGGTTTATTTATACTTGCAATAATTTCAGCATCAGATTTTTCTTTTTGAGGATCATTTGAATAACAAAAACTACGTCTAGGATCGACGCCCAATTCTTCAAATAATGCAAGTCTGTTTAATTTAGTTTTATCTGAATTAAATGGTGATCGTTGTTTCCCCACTGGATTCATTATTGTACCGTAGCAATAAATTTTAGTCGGATCTTCTGAATCGGATCGGCTTAAAGAGGAGTTTAAACATGCAAGTTGAGTTTTATCATAGCTATTTGTATTTGGAACTTGAGTGGGAACTGCACTATTAAGAGTTTGAGCAAATTGCTTCATCAATTGCCCCATATTTAGCTTGTAGGCAATTCCAAAGTATTTTCTGATAGATTTAATATCATCAAGTAGACCATTACTATGAGCTTCTACTACATAATTGTCTTGGATATTGTTGTATTTCATAAATTCCAATTGAACCAATGCATATGGATTAACTTTTTTTATTGGACCTACAAATAGTTTAACGAGAACGACATATTTAATATTTTTATAGACAAAAATAAAACTAGAAATGGTCCACCCCTTAGCTTCCATATCAGTTCTTAATAACTTAAGGTGATCTAAATTCCCCATTTATTTTCCTCTCTTTCGTAATCAGTTGAATAATTTAATTTATTCTATTACAGCTAATTATAAAAATTTTGTGTAAAATTCAAAATCCATTTCTTCTACTAGAGTTTTGATTATAGTTTCATTTTAAATTACGGAGTAAAAAATTTTAAACCAGCATATCGTACTTTTTATAATAAATAAAAAGCCCCAAAATGGGGCTTCAAAGATAAAGTAATGGTACCACTAACCTATTCAATTATCCTCTAGTCTTAATACTACAGCACTACAAAATACTAATTGTTTTCATGTAATTTAGCATCTTTTTTATTTAACACATCAACTTGTAAATCAAATAAGCGTTGATTGTCTGCATCTAAATTATCACGGAATTGTTGAACTAAATATGCAACAGCTTCTTTTTGATTTGGAGCAACTCCTAAATTAGAAATTGCTATCAGACTATTTCTAACTGTATTGTCAATTTTGATATTTACGTTAAACGTCTTCTTATTGTCATTACCCTCAATTTCATTAATTGAAACTTCATGCTTTGGCTTTACGTTAATTTTACGCTTGTTACTGTTAATTAAATTACTCATTTGCTTTAATCCTATTCAAAATATCATTCACAACTTGCTTATAAACTTCAAATACCTTTTCATCATAGCGACTATCATTGGTAATCCCGGTTACCCCATAGCGCTTTAAACGCTGCATTTGATGAATTGAAGTTGGCAAAATATTATCTTGGCCAAACTCTTCTTCTGCGTTTTGCAAGGTCAAATTATCAACAGGAGCTCCGGGTTGGATTAGTACAGGTAAAATTCCTACTAAGTCCAAACTAGGTGCTTTATAGGTATCGATTACTTCTTGCTGCATATATTGAATAAATGCACTAGCCCCATCTAAAGCTTGTTGTTGTGTTTGCATGACAATTACGCACCAATCGCTGGCATAAAGAGCAGCGTCAGTAATTAAACTAATCGTAGGCGGAACATCAATAATCACATAATCATAATTTTTAGTAATTGGAGATAGTAATTCATTCAAATATTTGACCCGATCAATATACTTTGAAAATTGTTTTTCCATTACTCGTGGAAATAAGGAAAAATCTGCCGATGATCCTATCAAGTCTAAATTACTTGTAATATTAACTAAGGCCTTTGATAAATCCTTGTTTTGGATAGCAGCCATTAAGGATGAATCAAATTGATCGATTTTATCCGTTAGGTTTGCTTTAGTTTTAAGCATGATGTTTGTGGCATTCGCTTGCGGATCTAAATCTAAAAGAAGAGTATTTGCTCCTCTTTTTGATAATTCATAGGCGACTTGGGTTGCGTTTGTTGTTTTACCCACCCCACCCTTGAAGTTACCAAAGGTTATAATCTTTGTCATTTTAGCACCTCGCAATAGATTCAATTTTCTATAAGAATATTATGAACTAGAGAACTTTCTTTTGCAATATTCTATAGTCTTAGCACTACAGAATATTAAGATAAAAGAACTATAGAGTGTTGAAAATCAGAAAATCAAACTATTTGGCCCAACATAGAAAAGACTTTCTTAAATTGAATACTTAGATGAAATGATTTAATGCGTTTCAGATAGAAAGCTAAATAGAAAATATCTTATAGTGTTAAGACTATTTAGCCTTTAGACTATAATATCCTAGTACTATAAAATAAAAATAAAATTTCAAAAAAGTCTATGCAAAGGAAAAATATCATGCTATAATCTTATCTACATCAAGAAAGACATAAATAATTTAAGAAAAGTAATTAAGCAATGATGTATCGATCGAGGAAAAACTGTCGAGAAAGCATCATTGCTTTTTTTGATGTTTTCGCAAATCATTTTATTTTAGTTCTATATCTATATTCTAAAAAACACAAAAGGAGATATTTGATAAATGAAGATTTTATCTGCATTTACTGGTAGAAAAATGACTGTTAGCTACATGGTTGATGGTGAAGAAAAGAAAAAGTCTTTTAGTTTAGCTCACGTTAAGCAAGATGCAAGCTACGAAAACATTTATACCGTAGCTCAAGCTTTAGGCTCACTAGTGAACGGTACTGTTGTTGGTACTCAAGTTTCTGACACAAATATTATTGACGCTGACGGCGAATAATTTACAGGAGGAGAATGTAAATGAACAAAGTTTTAAAGTTAATTTTCAATAATTCCAAAGGCAAAACTTCAGTAATTACTTTGCATAATCCTAAGAGTGTCGATGCAGACACTGCTAAGGCTGCAATGCAAAAGATTATTGATGCTAACATTTTCGATAACGCAGAAATTAACCCTTATGCAACTATTGTTGGGGCTAAATACTACGAAACTCAAAGTACACCTATTTTTGACGCTGAGTAATAGTTTAGTTGACTAAGGGAAGGCCTGGTTGCCTTCCCTTTTTTGCTATAGGAAGGATACGGATTTGACTATGACGCAAGAAATCATTAGATACGTATTAGAACAAGCGTCTGGGGTAGTAATTGCATTAGTTCTAATCATTCGTATTGAAAGTAAATTGGATAGTCTAACTTCTGCAATCATGCACCTTTCAGACAGTAATGATTAATATATTGAATTTGATATTTTAAGTGAATAGAAAGAATTTAAACTAGGAGAATAGAGATGAACGATATTAATTTATTAGGAAGATTAACTAACACACCTGAACTTAAAAAGTCCGCAAATGGCCGTAATTATACATGGTTTACTGTAGCAGTCCCTAGACAGGATAATCGAAAAGAAGCTGATTACATCCGCTGCTTGGCTTTTGATAAGTTAGCTAGTGCAATTTATAAACATTGCGATAAAGGGCGACAGGTTTTGTGTCAAGGCAGATTACAAGTGTCTAAGTCCATTGATGAAGTGACTAAACAAGTTAAGTATCATCATACGGTTGTAGTATCCAACACCCATTTTTTGCACGATCCTAATGTATCGTCTGCATCTATTTAAACTTGAATATACCAAAAAAGCAGTTCGAAAACTGCTTTTTTCTACTCTAAGTCAAGTGTTATCAACGATTTTAAGCAATTTTATTTTGAAATACAGGCCTAATCGGGAAATGGCTCCCGGAGAATCGAGTTAAATATCTGATTTAGGGCATGATAAATACAGCCACCTTCTGTAA